>JANOJM010000390.1:0-2241 GCA_031418735.1 Nitrospiraceae bacterium
TTCGACGATTCAAGATCGAAAATATGCAGAGAAAACGGACGGGCGGTTTGCTCCCACCGAAACAGGGCGAACCGTGCACGATTTCCTGATGAAGGGATTCCCTGACCTGATCAACGTCGATTTCACTTCACACATGGAACTTGAGTTGGACGAAGTCGAAGAAGGCAACAAGCCGTGGGTGACGGCGGTACGGGAGTTTTACGGAACCTTCGCGACGGATTTGGAGAAGGCGAAGACGATTCCTGGCCCCAAGGACACCGTGGAGCCGCCGACGGACATTCCCTGCGAGAAGTGCGGCCGAATGATGGAGATTAAATGGGGGCGCAACGGCAAGTTTCTGGCTTGCCCAGCGTACAAGGATAAACCGCCCTGCAAGAATACGCAGAATTTTGAGAAGCTTGAGGATGGTACCATTAAAATTGTTCCAAAGGTTGAGTTGACGACGGATGAGAAGTGCGAGAAGTGCAGTAGTCCGATGGTGGTGAAGACCGGGCGGTTTGGGAAATTCATTGCCTGCTCCGCCTATCCAGAGTGCAAGACCACCAAACCGCTTTCGCTGGGTGTGAAGTGCCCCCAGCCAGGCTGTGGCGGTGATCTCGTCCAGAAGCGCACGAGAAAAGCCCGTTCGTTCTTTGCCTGCAGTAAGTATCCGGCGTGCGAATATGCCTTGTGGGATCGTCCGATCAACAAGACGTGCCCGACCTGCAGCGCTCCGTTTCTTATCGAGAAAGTCAGCAAGCAAGTCGGTCGAAGTGTTCAATGCCGAAGCGAAGAATGTGGCTACCGCGAGGCAGGCTAAACCGACTCTTCTCCCTTCCATTCCTTCCATCTACTCCCGTCCTATCAACTCAAACGACTGCATGACATATTCTTCGAAGCCTGCGTTTCGTTTTCTGCGAGATTGAGAACCAGTGTCGCCAATGATGAAAATCAAACTCAAGGACACCCGACCGGTCAAGTTGACGGAGCACTCAGACATGTTGATAATGAATCCAGATGAAGCCATTTGGCGGTGAAAGTTTCTTAACCCAAAGCACTTCAGCGGGCCTATTCAAATTGAGAAAGGGGAAAAATCATGAAAGCAAAAGAGGGGGTCGTCAACGTCCTCAATAAGATCTTGACCGCAGATCTGACAGCGATCAACCAGTACTTTGTCCATGCCAAGATGTGTGAGAACTGGGGCTATGAACGACTTCATCACAAAGTGAGAGAGCGGAGTATCGCTGAGATGAAAGATGCCGATGAGCTCATCGGCCATATTCTCTATCTTGAGGGTGTGCCGAATGTGCAACGCATGAATACCGTGCAAGTGGGAGAAACTGTTCTTGAGCAGTTGAAACTGGATTTAAAAGCCGAACAAGAAATGCTTGCCTTGCTAAGCGATGGCGTGGTGCATTGTACGAAGATGACCGACTTCACCACGCGGCACATGTTTGAGGATATGGCCCAAGATGTGGACCAGCACATCGATTGGATCGAAACACAGCTGGAAACGATCAAGCAGGTGGGATTGGAGAACTACCTGGCTGAACAGATTAAGAAAGAGGGGGCGTAAGCTCCCGTCGACTCTGAGCCGCACGTGACAGGCTGAGGTCGAGGTTGAGCGAAGATTAGACTCTTTCCCTCTCAGCTTTGACCTCAGCCGTAACCTTCCGGAAAGCTGGCGGTCTTTTTAGCATCCTGCCAGCTCATTCCTTTTCCCCGTGTTTCCCTGCCATCAGTGGCTGGTTCAATATCCACATTTCGTAGAGAGGGATGACCATCATGATGAGAAAGCCCACTGTCATGAGGGTGTCACCCGTCAGCATGGTCAGCACGAAAATGGGGGAAATGTAGCTGATGAGCCAGGGAGAGACCAGGTCCAGGATCACTCCACCGAACGAGACCCAGGTTGTGATGATTTTCAGTTTGTTACCGACGCTGGTGAGATAGAGGACATGCACCAGAATGATAAACACGACCGGCATCGTAAAGAGGTGGAAGTGGGTGATTTCCGCTAACTCTCTGAACGACATCGGTTCGCCGAACGTGGCATCCGATCCCCGGTAGTGACTGGCGATTCCTTGTGGCGACAGCCCTGTCATGCTGTGGGCCCAGAAAAAAGAAAAGGTAAAGCCGGCCAGCATCAAGAGGAGAAAGAAGGTATAGACCAGCCGGATGTGCCGGTCGGAGTCGCGGAGACGGAAGCGGGTGTTGAAGTTGCGCATGAGTGAGGAGTTGGCTGCCCCTGTTAGTTTCCGA
>JANOJM010000391.1:0-4734 GCA_031418735.1 Nitrospiraceae bacterium
TACGATTGGATGGGGTTCGCCGGCAATCTGATCGCCGTGGGCGCGACGCTGTTCCAGCCCTTTACCGGATTACTGTTGGCGTACGAGATGTGCGATTACGATTTTTCGTTCTGTCCGTACATGATGGCCGACCAGCTCTCGATGTTTTTCGAAATGCAGGGAGCAATGATCGGACTCATGTTCCTGGCCATTAACTATTACGTCTGGCTCAGTCTGAAACGTATCGAAGGGGCCGAAAAGATCCGAATGTCGATCCTGGTTCCCATCGTGATGGTGGCGTTCCCCTTTGTCATGATGGTGGTGATGAATTACTACTGGATTCCCGACCCGATGTCGTTGGCGTTCCTTCTTCCGCTGGTCTTCGCCCCGTTTGTGTTCGGTCGATTCATCCCGTTGACTGTGTCTGCACGGACCGTCATGAAAATCGGCTTCTTGATGGTGCTCGTGGGCGATGCGATCTGGCTCACCCCTCACGGATTTGCGGCCACTGGCGCCAAGATGCTGCCTGAGTTGGAGTTGCCGGAGGCGTGGAACTTCCTGGCGGGGATGCCGGGCAAACTTTCTGCGATTTTCACGTTAGTGGTCATCACGGTTTTCAACTATGTCGTGTATAACCGGGCCATCAGGCAGGGGATCATCGTGTGGGGAAAGATCGATTTCACCGCTCAGTTCGTGTTGATCTTCCTGGCCTTCACCTCAATCTGGACGATGGGTTTGATGGGCGCTGTCCGCTCGCTGGTGCGGAAGTACTTCCACACCTATGGTTTGGTGCCGGACTTCACCGCGGAGTCTTTCACGCCGACGCTGTCGTATTCCGCCTGGTGGATTACGGGGATTACCGTCGTCTTTTTCACGGTGGTGAGTTTCGCCGTGATCCTAACCCTTCGGCCTTCGGCCTCGAAGAATGAGGTACCGGAGGGCAGTCCTGTTCCCGCCCGGGCCAAGTAACCGAGAGTCTGCATGTGGAATGTAATTAAGAAGCTGTCGATCGGTTTGGTAGTGGGCCTCGCGCTTGTCGGCATTGCGAGGGCGCTCGAGTTTCCATTCGTGTTCCAGATGATGTTCTTCGGCCAGGCGATATTCGGGGCTGCTGTGTTCATGCTGCTGGATGCGCCGTCGGTCAGGGCTATGAGCGGAGCGAAGTCCGTGATCGCCATCGTGGCGTTCTACATCGTGTTGTGCGCGGTATTCGTGTCCGGCGCCTCGATGTGGCCGCAGTTCGATCCGGAAGATGAAAAGGGAAAGATCGCCAAGATATTAAAGCCCAAACTGGCCGCGACTGAACAGGGAAAGGCTGAGGAGCTGATTGCGCGGGTAAAAGCGCTCGATGAGCAGGTGAAAGCTTTAGAGGTGCGGCTCATGTCATTGGGCGGAGGCCAGGCGGTGAAAGAGCCAGCGCCGCCGGTCGCCGAGTCCCCGGTCGTGACCAAGGCGGCACCCGGAGACTTTATGAGGATGGGTGAGGAGCAGTGGCAACTGCAAGAATGTTACAACTGCCATAAGTTAAAGGGTGAGGGCGGGAAGAAGCGCGGTCCGGAGCTGGACAACATCGGTTCCTACCTCACGGTCGATGAAATCAAGCAGAAAATTACCGACCCTAAGAGCTTTATGGCGACGGGATTCGAGAAAGAATGGGAAAAGGGCAAGATGCCGGACAAGTTTAAGGATGTCATGGAGCCCAACGACATCACCGCGCTCGCCACGTGGCTGAGCACATTCAAAAATACATCTGTGAACACACCGAAGCCGATCAAGAAGAAGTAGCATGCAGCCTCAACTCAAGTCGAAGGTCCGTTGTTCGGACCGGGAAGTCGGAGAGGTGTCCAGGGTCATTATGGACCCGCTCTCCCACGAGGTCAGCCACCTCGTCGTGTCGATGAACGGCGCGGGCGAACGGCAAGTGCCTATGGGAGCGGTACAGGCTGTGACGGACGATCTGGTGCAACTGCGGACGTCCTCGTCGGAAGTCATGGGCATGCAGCCCTTTAATCGTGAGGACTATGTCACGCTGCATGAAGTCGAAATCCCGGGCCTTGAAAAGCATATTCACGTCACGCCGGGCGAAGTCCTGGTGCCGCTCCCTGAGTTAGAACGGAACGTCAAGCGGCGGGCATTTTTCGCGAATCTGACCTACGTGACGGGGCTGTTTATCGGATTGCCGCTGGTCTATCCCGTGATGAAGTTCTTGATGAAGCCGATGTATGCGCCGCTCGACAACGGATGGCTGAAGATCGGCCACATCGGGAAGATGAAGGTGGAGGATGTCGGGATTCAGTTCCAATACAAGCGCAAGATCAAAGAGGCCTATTTGCATGAAGCGGAGATTGAGAAGAACGTGTGGCTTGTCAAGGCGTCTCCAGCGGTACTGGGAAAAGTGTATCAGGGGAAGGATATGGAATTCCTGAACGCTTCAGGGGAAGCTATCTGGACCAATAAGAAGGACGTGCCCTTTCTCGCATTTTCCGGCAAATGCCCCCACCTCGGTTGCGCATATAAATGGCGGAAACACAAGGTCCTCGGGCAGGTGTTTCTCTGCCCCTGTCATTTAAGCATCTATGATGCGTCCGGCAGGGTGCTGGACGGCCCAGCCCCACGGCCTCTCGACATGCTGCCGATTCAGGTGAACGCGGCTGGTGAAGTGCAAATTATCGATATGGAATTCAAGGCCGGGACGAAGTCCCAAACGCGGATTGTGTAGATGAGCGACATTCCTCCTGCCGGCGCGCCGCCAACGGTCGCCGAAAAAATCTTCACCTTTGTCGATGAACGGGTCGGGCTGAAGCTGCTCGCCGCCAAGATGCTCAACGAGTCGGTTCCAGGCGGCTCTCGCTGGGCCTATGTCTTTGGGTCAATTCTCTTATTTATCTTCATCATGCAGGCGGTCACGGGCGTGCTGCTGATGTTCTACTATGTCCCCACCGCCGACCATGCCTACGCCAGTACCCAATACATTCTTCACGACGTCGACTACGGCTGGTTCCTGCTGAGTTACCATTTCAGGGGCTCCACCGCCATGGTGGTCTGTGTCTTCGCGCATATGTCCCAAGTCTTTCTCTGGGGTGCGTACAAGAAACCGCGTGAACTCATCTGGCTGGTTGGATTGGCGCTCTTCGCCCTCGTGATGGGATTCGGCTTTACAGGTTATTTGCTCCCATGGGACCAACGAGCCTATTGGGCCACGACGGTCGGCGTCGAGATTATGGATAAGATACCGATCATGGGCGACTTCCTGGCGCGCTTCCTCAAGGGAGGTCCGACTCCTGGGCAGATGACCTTGAGCCGGTTCTTCGTCATTCACGTCATGGTGCTTCCAGCGACCCTGATTGTGTTGGCCGGGTTGCACCTCTTCCTCTTTCGATGTGCGGGACCGGCTGGTCCATTCAGGGGTGCGCCGGCAGAGCTGAAGGCGAAGACCGACTATTTTTTCCCACGACAGATTTGGAAGGATGTGGTCGGAATGGCGGTGGTGTTTGCCTTTATCAGCGCGATGGCCTTCTGGGAACCGGTGGTCTTGTTGGAAGAGGCGACCCCTGATCCGGGCGATTATCACCCGGAACCGGAATGGTACTTCTTGTTCATATTCCAGCATCTGCGTCTGAAGATGTTTTCCGGTGAGCTTGGACAGTTTTTCGGTTCGATTGGGTTCCCTGGCCTCCTCGGAGTGATGCTGGTGCTGTTGCCCTTCTTCGACCGCAGTCCGGAGCGGAATATTTTCAAGCGCCCCATCTCCCTGGTCGGATGGGTGGTTCTCACGGCTTCAATCATTCTGTTCACCGTATCGGCGATTATCAATCGAGAGTTTTTGGACTAGCGTGAACGAACACATGTCTCCTGCAAAGCTCGGGTTCGGGATTCTCTGGCCCGCCTTCTGGACCGGCTTGCCGTTCAAGCTTGCGTTTGCCGTGTTGTTCCTGGCGTTCGGGATCGTGCATTTTGAAACCAGAATCGCGCTGGCCTTCTTGATGCTCCTGGCGAGTCCGGTCACGGTGTTTGCGGTTCCAACAATCACCTTGGCCTTGGGTTCGAGCATCGGCGAAGGACCCGGCATTGCCTTGCTGTTCTTGCTGGCCATTCCGATTGACATCTGGTCGCTCGGGATCGTGGGACGAACGTTTTTCCTCGAACGGTTGCGGCGTGAACCGCCAGGCGGGCTAGGTCTGACGCTCTGGTGGAAGTGTGCGTTGGTCGGGGCCATCTATGTGCCGATCCTCTGGGTTGCTCAGGGCATGATCACTGAAGCGGCGATAGCCGGCGCCTATTCGATACTTGAGGCGGATGCTCTGAGGGGAATTCCTCTGGCGGAGGGGATTAGTATTAAACTGACGCTCTGGAGCACTGTCGCCACAGTGGCGCTGCTGGTGCTGCTGGTCATCGGTTTCTCGCTTGCGGGACGCATGATCCGTCACACGGTGCAGTCGGCAGGTCATGCGCCGGAGAATTATCAAGGCCTGATTGTCCGTTGGGATCTGATGCGAGTGCCGCTGGATCAAGGATGGATGCTGACGGCATTGTCCGGCGCGGCGGTGGTATTGTCGGTTCTGTTCTGGTTTTCTCTCCCGGTATTTACCCCCCACCCACACGACTGTTGCATTAAGCCTGAGGTGATGGCGGAGCCTCCCTTCAAACCCGTTGAGATTCTGAATAAAAACGAAAAAATGATTGCTCATCTTGCGGCGCAGGTGGAATTGCTGGTAGAACAGCGGGCGAAATCCGAACTGGGAAAAGAGCGGAGCA
>JANOJM010000392.1:0-3374 GCA_031418735.1 Nitrospiraceae bacterium
GTTGCTCTGCCATTGAACATTGGCAGCATCGGCGCCTTGGTACAGGATCTGGCCCGGTGCCCCACTGAAAAAGTGGTACGGGGTCTGATCGCTGTCGAGATAAAAATGGAGGTGTGGTTGGTTGACCGAGCCGATCGTGAAATTTTGCGTTGCGAAGGTGATTGTCACAGGACCGTTGGGCAAACTGGCGTTGTTCGGAGGGCTGTTGATGGTCAGGGTCGGCGCCACGCTCGGAGGCAGGGTTGGGTTTGCCAGCCCAGGGGTCACGCCTGTCGGAAGAGTCTCCGGTGTCGCCTGATTGCCGGCCGTCGTGACATGACCGAGCGTGATGGAGCTCGGAGCATTGACGGCAAAGACGTTGCTGCTGGGTGTCCCAAAGTACAGAGGGTAGACATTGCCGCCCGTGATGAAGAACAGGCGGAGGTTCGTGCCGATGGGAAGGTTGTCGAGCGACCATGTAAATTGGCCCTGGCCGTTCGGGGTGCGGCCGGCGGTATCGTCTTCCGCAACGATCTGATCGCTTGTGTTCACCGCCACGATGCGAGTGCCGGAGACGGTCCCGCTGATCGAGGCGCCGGTCTGTGCCGTGGGGGTCGTCCCTCCTCCTTCTGAACCACTGCCGGTGCAGGCACTGAGGAAAAGTATCAGCCCCGCAAAGGCGAGGAAACGAACGATGACATTGTGTGCTGCGAAGGTCATATGTCTGCCTTTTGAATGGAGGACCCCTCTACGAACCCACCGGTACGGTGAGTCGAGGGACCCCCCGGGTTGAGCAATGTTTTTCTAAGGGAGCATAAAGAGTGCCGGGTCGTCGGGAAGACCTAAGACGAGCAACTGACTGATAAATGCTTGCCCCAGTTGGGGGGCGGAGCAGCATAGGTGTCCATGCCTGGCTGATCACTGTAGGGATTTTGCAGCAGGGTAAGCAACCGATCGATCTCGGAGAAATCTTTCTGTTGAGCCTTCTCAATGGCGGTCTGCGCCAGATAGTTGCGGAGCACGTACTTGGGATTGGCGCGGTTCATGCGTACGAGTCGGTCCTCGTCTCGGCTTCCCTCTTCGCGCAGCCGGTCTTTGTACCGCCGAGCCCACCGGTCGAACGATTCCCGATCCAAGAAGAAGTCGCGGAGCGGCTCGTTCAGCGATTCCGGCCCTGTTTGAAACTGGCCTAAGGTCCGAAAGAAGTTCGTGTAATCGACATGGTGCAGGTGCATCAGCGCCAAGAGGTCTTGGATCAGCGACGCGTCCTCTTCCTTCGTTTCAATGAGTCCGAACTTGGCCCTCATCAACTCCATGTACCGCCCTTCGCAGAGGGGGGTGTAGCGATCGAGTGCGGCTTTCAAATCTTCCTTTTGGGCCAAGGGGAGCAGCGCCTGCGCGAGACAGCTGAGGTTCCAGAGACCGATATAGGGTTGTTGATTGAAGGCATAGCGGCCATTGTGGTCGGAGTGGTTGCAGATGAACCCGGGGTCGTAGTCGTCGATGAATCCAAACGGACCGTAATCGAGCGTGATGCCAAGGATCGACATGTTGTCGGTGTTCATCACGCCGTGCGCCCAACCGATTGCTTGCCATTGGGGAATCAGCTTCGCGGTACGCTCGACGACCTCGGAAAAGAATCGGGTGTACTTGTCTGTCGTTTCTACGAGATGAGGATAGTGATGCGCGATCACGTAGTCGGCCAGCACTTTGAGCTGCTCATGTTGTTTCCGATAGTAGAGAATCTCGAATGAGCCAAATCGCACATGAGACGGTGCCATCCGCACGAGCATCGCGCCGGTCTCGACCTGTTCGCGATAGACCTTGTGGCTGCTGCCGACGATACAGAGCGCTCTCGTCGTCGGAATGCCCAGCCCATGCATTGCTTCGCTGCAGAGGTACTCTCGGATGGTCGAACGCAGCACGGCACGGCCATCTCCCTCCCGCGAGAAGGGTGTCAGTCCCGCTCCTTTTAGGTGCAGATCCCACTTCTCCCCCGACTCGTTCCGTACTTCTCCCAGAAGAATCGCGCGGCCGTCTCCCAACTGCGGCACATAGACCCCGAACTGATGGCCTGAGTAGAGCATAGCCAGCGGTTCCATTCCTGGGACGAGCATGCTCCCGCCGAACACCGCGGCAAACTCCGGTCGCTTCGCCTGCTCCTGATCCAGACCGATCAATTCGGCTGCCGCGGGATTAAAACTGAGGAGATGGGGAGGTTCGGAAAATGGAGTCGGGTGCAGCTTCGTCTGGAGCGATTCGGGCAGGCGGGCGTAGGTATTGTCGAAGGGAAGAGTTTCCAGACTGTGTTTGGTCATGAACGCAATCTTACCAGGTCTCGCAGGATGCCCCCGCTGGTCTATCGAATAACAGGATGGATATCGCGATCGAGGGTAAAGACAAACACCCGTTCGCCGATTTGTACGTCGATATCGGTAAAGAGCGCGAGGGTTTTAGCGCCGGTGATTTCGCCCACTTGCTCGCAGAGTTTGTCCCGGCCCAGCGCGATCAAGTTCTGCCGCAACCGCTTGACCATATCGACACCCTCCACCGTTTTGGCCAGCTGCCGTTCAGCCGGGGTCAGCACCCCCTTGAGCCGGACCACGACCAGATCCTTTACGATGAATGCGCGTACTTCATCCGGCCCACGGCCCATGAACTCCTGTTCGAACTTAATGATGGCATTGCGGATGGCATTTTCCATGTGGTGTCCTATTCTGAGTGAGACCGGGATCGCCTGGCCTGCAGCCCGGCCCGGTACAGGATTATAGGGGGCAAGAGCTTGCCCGAACAAGGGCCATCAGTCCTTTGTCCGGCCAACCTCGCAGCCTAGGGCTTTCAGGCCATTCCGTGATGGTTAAGGGAGCTAATTTCTTCCCGTCGCTTGACGGCAGTCTACGAAACATATTATTGATGGAGCTGGATATAATTTATAGTACGGCGGTGTCTCCTTTCCTGAGAACTCTCTACGACTGGCGGGACATCGACTTCGACAGTCAATGGCCGTAGGGTGACCGGCGATTCAAAAGAATGGCCGGTCGTAGTACAAGCCAACTGGAGTGACCTCGATGAGCGATCGAGGGATCTCAGTTGGCTTTTGTGCTTTCTAGAGACCGATAACAAATGTCTTCTGGAAACCATGCTGTCGGATGCCTTCGACCAGTTCCATCTATGTTGGGACACGACTGATGACACCTGCTGAAGCGGAACAGGACGTGAAACCCACCCCGAGTGCGCAGCCGGTCACCGTACCGGGCTCCGCCGCGTTTCAGGCCAAGTACGCGGGGCGCGATATCGCGGCGGGGCTGATCGCCGGGTCTATGGCGATTCCCTTGACGGTGGGCATCGCCATGATGTCCGAATATCCCATCAAGGTCGGGCTGGCCACCGTCGCG
>JANOJM010000393.1:0-8732 GCA_031418735.1 Nitrospiraceae bacterium
GGTGGACTATGGGCCATCGAACGGTGGATGCGCCCCACCCAAAGGCCCTCGGAACAGTGGCTGCCCACCGAATTCGCCTTGGTGGTCAGCCCAGGCACAGATTTCCGACTGGAAACGTGAATTAATCAGACCTTCCCTAGCAAGCACCGTGCACGAAATCATTGCCGTCTTAGCCAATTGACGTCATCCGTCACTCTCTGCGATTATTTCAGGATGGGGCATGATCCATGTCGCGTTGCAACGATCCCTGCGGCCTTGAAACCAAGAAGCCGTTTCCTCTTGTTTTGTCTCGCAGTACTCTTTCTTACCCCACTTTTCCCGCTGAATAATTTTGTCGGGCACCCACATTGGGAAGCGATTCATTGGATTCCCTTTCAAGATTTCGTGCCCGTCAAAAGTATTCTCATAGACATCATTGGTAATATCGGCTGGTTCATAGTCATCGGATATCTCTTGCATTACTGGATGGGTGAGGGTTCTTCCTCCTTCCGGTCTATTGCAACAGTCGTTCTCATTACAGCCGGCGTTTCTCTTTCAATCGAATTCTTCCAAGTCTTCTGCCATAATCGAACTCCCTCAATGACGGATGTCAGCTGCAATATCATGGGCGCCTGCCTCGGTGCCTTTTTCTCGAAACAGTACCACTCCACGCCTTCCTTAGAGCCGATCCTCTAGCAGACCTGACCCTGGTCAGGATCGATCGCCGAGATCTTTCCGTGCAAGCCCTCGCATCATAGACGAATCGTTGTAGCCCACCTCACTCAGCGCATCCATCATGTGCAAACCCTTAGCCGCTGCCAATTCCTTTGCTTTCATGGAGTTCTTCGCGCTGAACCGCGCCACAGCCGGCTGACCATTCACGATCTGACAAGACAAAATTTCCCCATTCACCTCCAGCATCCCCCCCTGCTCGACCAACGTCTTGGCCTGCGCCAGCGTAATGCCATGGAGCTGCGAAAACTCCTCCAGTCCTCCCGTCTCAACCAACCGTCCGTCCGGCATGATGCAAAGTCGCTTGAAATGCGGGGACCAGTCCTTGCGGAAATCGATGTACTTGATATCGCAGCCCTTCGCCACGGCCCGATCCAACGTGCGGTAATCGATCCCCAGGTTTTTCTCATCGAGCTTCGCCTGTAACTCCTCCGGCAACGTTCGATGAAGGACCATCGCCGCCACCTCACCGAGCGGAATGCTGCGCGCGTGCGCCAACTGCTCCGCCTCGGCAAATTGCATTAGGTCCAACGTCCAGGTCTGCTTGGGAGACTCCCCTGTCGGATCGATCCGACAGGCAAACAAGCCACGCGTCAGAATCCCATCAACCTGCGGATACACGTAGACCCCACCTTCGGCTAGCAGCTTCGTCATCGTGTCGAGCGGAACCTCATAGCTTTCTGACAAGACCTTCGCATGCGCAGATAAATCTTCCTGCAGCGTCATGGCACAGACCGTCACGTTCCCCGGCGCATCGAACTCAGAATAGTCCTCGACTATGTTGTACAGAATTGGGAGCTTCGGCTTCGCCGCTTTCTTTTTAATCTTAAACATTCCTCAACTCGGCTCTCTCATCTCGTCGTGTGTCGCTCGGAAGACCGCTCTTGGTACCCACACCTCACCCCTTACGCCTTACCCCTCATGTTTCAGACGCCCATACGGCGGCAATGTCAGCAATCGTCCATCCTCAACCGGGCCGCCGATCGTGAAGTGATAGAGCGATTGGAAGCTCAACCCCTTCACCTCGACAATCTCATGGACAGGATCGTCGAAGAAACAGCCGATCCCGGTGGCCCTGATACCCGCTGCCTCTGCCTCCAGGTACAACACCTGTCCTAGCAATCCGGACTCCCAGAATAGACGTGGATACCACCAGGCGCCCCCTTCTCGCAAGCGCCCCTCGAACTCGGCCAACATACCAAACGAGAAGGCGCTGTCTCCCGCAATATCTTGGTGGCAACTCACTTGCACTGCCAGTTTCTTCGCATCCCCTTCAAGCAGCCAGTAGAGCGGCAGATCTTCCTGGCAACCTGGGACCGGAGTCCAACTCAGTTCTGGATTCATGGATTGTTGAATGAAGGACCGCTTCTTCGGATCACGGACTAGAACATACAGCCCTGCTGTAAGGCCATCAACGCGATGGACAAAGATCAATAAATGAATCGCCGGATCGTAGGGCCAGACATCCCAGGGCATCGGCCGATCCAATTGTGGCCGATCCGCACGAGGCATCACTCGCTCCATCATGCGAAAGAATGTGGCTGATGAGATCGATGTCTTCCCGTCGAACGACACGGCACTCCGGCGTTGGCGGATGATCTGACCCGCTGAGAGCGCGTGAGGGGTGAGGGGGAAGGGGGGAGGGGTTTCCTGGACTTGGGAATCCTGCAATGAAACAATCAATTGCTCAGACTGCACCTTCCACGAAGCCTCCGCCACTTCATCAATAATGTCCCAATGCACACCATGCTCGCCGCTCAACCGATTGGCCTTCCCAAACCAGGCACATTCAGCGAGATCCTTCACCACCGCTGGATCAATGAAAAGCGGAATCTCTTTCTTACTACCCCTTACCCCTAACTCCTTACCCTTTACCTCTTCAGTATCCCTCACGTCCCCAAGAGGCCAAATCACCGCCAGACAATCGGGATGTTCCGGTTCAACATCTTGAAAGTCATCCCCCCGGTTAGTCCCCAGCAGGAGTGCAATAGTATTTTGCTCCACGCCATCCAGCAGCGCTATGTTCCAGCCCAATGTCGCAGCGCCAATCCGCGTTGAGCCGATTGCGTGGCCGACATCGTGATTGCAGTAGCGAAATGCTCGTTCCCCATACTTCCAGGCTTCTCGCCAATGGACCGAGGTCAGGCCGAAAAGAAATGAACTGGGAGGAAAGGGAGATAGGAGATGAGCGATCTGGTCAGCGGAAAATTCAGCGCGTAACTCCAGTCCATGTTCCTTCGGCGCGTAATGATAGAGCCCCGGTTTGAGATCGAGGCCTTCGATCTGTGGCAGCACCACATAGCCCTCTGTCGGATGCAGATTGCCGGATGAGGGATTACTTCGCAGCGGCCACTCCGACTCCCCTGCTTTCTTCCAGGCCGACAGAGCAAGGGCGAATTCAAAAAACCGGGAAAGCGACCGTACGTTGACTGGCTGACTGGCACCCGCCCCAGGCTGATAGAGGGCGTCATAGGCGGGCGACACCGGTTCTTCATCCGACGTCAGCAGCGGCAGCGAAGTGAGCGACGCGCCTACAAACCGACGAAAGGGATCAGGCTGATTGGCCCAATCCAAATACCCAAGCGCACGAGCATAGCGATTGAAATGGTGTTTGGTCTGGACGTGATAGCGGATGACCCGGTCGATTGGATCGGTCGGCACAGCCTCAATCGGTTCGTGGTACAAAGGAATTTCGGTAGCCATCGTAATAGTCAATCACAGTCTACAGAGACACAGGAAAGAAAGTAAACGCGATCGACTGCTCTACCTCTTCCAGAATCAACTTTGAATCATGTAGTCCCACAATGATAATGTCCGCTTTTACCACAGTAGAAATGTCCTCTTCGTTGCTAGACTGCTGGCTTTCAGACGGAGGGCCGGATGGTCGGAGAGGACAGGGTCATCATGAGTGTGAAGGAACTCAGGCGGGTGCATGTCATTCGCCAGACGATGGAGCAGAAGCTGACGCAGGTTCAGGCAGGCACGGTGCTGGGGCTGACGCCACGCCATATCCGGCGCCTCATCGAGCGGGTGGAGCAGGAGGGTGACCAGGGGCTGGCGCACCGGGGACGGGGGACGCCGTCGAACCGACGGCTTCCGGAAACGGTCAAGGCCAAGGCACTGACGCTGTATGCGCAGCGATATGGAGATTTTGGGCCGACGTTGGCGGCGGAGAAGCTGGCCGAGTGCCACGGGATCACGCTCAGCGACGAGACCCTGCGGCGGTGGCTCCACGTCCGTGGGGTCGAGCATTTCACACGGCGGAAGCGCCCGCACCGGGCATGGCGGGCGCGGAAGGCGCATGTGGGTGAGCTGGTGCAGCTCGATGGCTCGCACCATGACTGGTTTGAGGGGCGCGGGTCCCGCTGCGTGCTGATGGCCTACATCGATGACGCATCCAGTCGGGTGTATGCCCGGTTCTATGCGTATGACGGGACGATCCCGGCGCTGGATAGCTTCACGCGCTACGTAAGGCGGTATGGGGTTCCGCTGGCCGTCTACGCGGACAAACATACGACCTATCAATCGCCGGCCCCGCCCACGGTGGACGAGCAGTTGGCCGGGGTCAAGCCCATGAGTCAATTTGGGCGAGCGCTGAGCGAGCTGGGGGTCGCGCTGATTCCGGCCCACTCCCCCCAAGCGAAGGGACGGGTGGAGCGGCTCTTTCAGACCTTTCAAGATCGGGTGATCAAGGAGATGCGGCTCGCGGACGTCTCCACGCTGGACGCGGCGAATCAGTTCATGACGGGCTATCTGCCGATCTACAATCGGCGCTTCACGGTCCCGCCGGCCCAGGCCGCCGATCTGCATCGCCCCCATCCTGCGCATAGGGAGTTGGACCGCATCCTGTGCCTGAAGACGACCCGATGCCTGCGCCGTGACTGGACGGTGGCCCATCAGGGGCAGCTCTATCAAGTGCGGAGCAATGTCCGGGCGACCCACGTCATCATCGAAGACCGAGTGGATGGGACGATGCGGATGACCCACCAGGGTCGGCCGCTCACGTATCAGGCGATCGTCGCGCGTCCGCTGCGTGTGCCGCCCCCTCCCACGATCGCGCGCCCGCCGCGCACGGTCACGCCGACACGCACGCATCCGTGGCGCAAGCGCCTGCTGCCGGAAGGAAGAAGACACGCGGCGGCGGCCATTATCTAAACCGGACATTTCTACTATGGGAGAAAGAGGACATTTCTACTGTGGCTTGACAAATCAACTTTGAATCATTGACCTCCCTTTCCTCATCCGAGTATCCTATAACCCCTGCCGTGGGGCGAAACAACAAAACAGCGGAGTCATTCGGGTAAGGAAACGCATGAGTCAGGTTCAGAAAGGCATCCTCGCACCTGTTCCCAAACAGGCTCGCTATCTGTCGTTCACCATCGCACAAGGAAAGAATCCAGCCGGCTCTCTACGCAATCTGTGCAAACTAGCCGACGGTGACAAAACAGTCGTGGGGCTGGGCCAATCACTCGTGCGTACTCTCGACCGTGAGATTCGAGGACTCGAAGTATTCCCCAGCTATGCCGGAGTCGGCTTCGATGTGCCCTCAACACCCGCGGCGTTATGGTGCTGGCTTCGAGGAGATGATCGCGGTGAACTCGTTCATCGTGCCCGCGCGATCGTCCAGAGCGTTGTCCCTGTCCTTCGATTGCAACACACGATCGACGGCTTTCGGTACAAGTCTGGTTTCGACCTGTCCGGCTATGAGGACGGGACTGAGAATCCAAAGGGGGCCGCCGCAGTTAAGGCTGCCGTGAGTGCAGGACAAGGCCCAGGCCTAGATGGGGGGAGCTTCGTTGCCGTTCAGCAGTGGGTCCATAACCTGGATACATTCGAGGCCATGACGGCTCACAAGCAGGACCACACCATCGGGCGCCGGAAACGCGACAACAAAGAACTGGGCAATGCACCGGCTTTCGCTCATGTGAAGCGAACGGCGCAGGAGAGTTTCAATCCAGCTGCCTTCGTCCTGAGACGCTCGATGCCATGGACCGAGGCGCAACGCGCAGGTTTAATATTCGTGGCGTTCGGCAACTCCTTCGACGCGTTCAACGCACTTTTACGCAAGATGGTCGGCGCCGAAGACGGCATCGTGGATGCGTTGTTTACGTTCACGCGCCCTCTTACTGGAAGCTATTTCTGGTGCCCTCCGATGAAGAGTGGGCATCTGGATTTGTGCGCACTCGGCTTATAGCAAAATCAGGAAGCAGCGGCAAGCTTCCGTTATCGATCTGAGGTGACCTTGCAATTCGATGCTGCGCTTGCCGCACAAGACACGTTCCGACGGGCCGAACCGGAGCTTGGCTCCGACTGGGATACGGCGGTTGAACTGGAAAGCACCTTTTCCTCCAACGCCGGATCGACGGCGCGCGAGGCCTATGAAGGCTTGCTCGCTCTCAGCGATCGATACCCGAGGGCCTATTCCTACCAGGCCTTCTGCATCTTCATCACCTGGCAGCAGGTAACGGAAGAGACCATTGCCCATCATTTCCAGACAGGCCTAAGACTCTGTGAAGCCTTCCTTGCCTCGCATGAAGCGAAGGATGCACAAGACATCGCCTACGTCACCGAACTCTATGGGTCATTTCGTGATGGATTGGGGCTCGATGAAGAAGATGAGATTCAAGTCGAGTTTCGAAAAGACACACCGAAGGGCGGAGACTGAATGCGTATCGCGTGAAGCGTCGTTCGTATCTCGCTTGTGGGATATAGTCTGATCCCGCGCTTCACGCTTCACGAATAACGCTTCACGAAGCCATGTCGGATGATGACAAACATCGCGCACGTATTTTTCTCCATCGCGGCCAACTGACACAGGCCAGAGCCGCCTACGAACAGGCGGTCTCGGATGATCGCCTGGCCAAGGATGACCGCGCCCTCTCTGATTCGCTTGGCAATCTAGGCAATGTCTACGCCCTCTCAGGAGACCTGGATCGCGCGGAAGCCTGCTACAGGGAAGTGTTGACTATTCAGCGCACGGAGCTGAATCGCGAGGCTACCGCCCACACGCTGGTAAATCTCGGCAATCTTCACGTCGGCGCTGACTGTCCAGAAAAAGCCCGCCCCTATTATCTCGAAGCCTTAGACCTGCTGCGTGATCTGAAAGACGATCGCGCGCTTGGCATTCTCTACAACAACCTCGCGCTGCAAGAGGCTCGTGAAGGGCGATGGGATCAGGCGGTGACGTCGTTCAAGCAGGCCCTCGACCATCACAGAGTCGTCGGAAACGAAGAAGGACTGGCAGTAAGCTATAGCCAGCTCGGCAAGTGCTTTCTCGACCAAGGCGATCTGACCAGAGCCGAGCGCTGTCTGAACAATGCTTCGGAACATTACATCAAGCTCGGCAATGAACCTGCCGAAGCTGCAGTGCTCCGACTCCTTGCCACAATCTATGACACCCGTCACGACCTTGTTTCAGCGCGGCGATGTCTTGAACGAGTGGTTTCACTCGACCAGCGATACCAATTGCCTGAACTTCAAACGGACTCGGCCCATCTTGCGAAGCTGAAATAATTCTATTAGCCTCTCTTCGCTCCCTTGCCTTCCGAGTAGCCTCGATCCACTGTCCAGCCTTCTCTTACTTTCCGCCAAACCGCAACCTGTGAATTTCTGGACAGAATCCAATCCTCTGCTACCTTTGGGAAGTCACCCTGTTGCATCAAGTTTTACGCCAACCAAACCGACAGGATATCGACGTGGATATGATATGCCAATTCTTCTTCGACTCATCACAGCATTCGTTCTTGCGTTCCTCATGACTACAACCGGCGTGCATGCCGCAGACGTCAGACCCACGATCACCGTCGGCACACAAGAGGTCGGACTCAGCGCCGGCTATATGCTCCCCCATCGTCTTACACAGGACCACACAACGAAGCAGGAAGGCCCGGCCTTCATGCCCTCCTGGATGATCACCATCACTGACCCAATGGGCGACCGATGGTATCGCGGGCAGGTCTCGGTCGGCGCGGAGATGGTCTACATCCAGTTCCAGGAACCGTTTCTCACGCATGGCCTCGGCTTCACCCCGAAAATCAAATACAGCTTCACCGCACTAGACCGGATCCGGCCCTATACTGAATTCGCCGGAGGCCCCTTTTGGACCGATCTCGCCGGGAAGATTCCGGAAGAATCCAGCCAGTTCAACTTCGTCTTGACGGCCGGTTTCGGGGTCTCCTATTTCCTGACCGACCGAGCTGCACTCAACATCGGCTATCGCTTTCATCATATATCCAATGCCGGCACGAGCTACCCAAACATCGGACTCAATGCCAGTTTGCCTTTTGGCGGGTTCTCATTCGTTTTCTAAATCAGGAGGCGTCGAGATCATGAGCCAGAACTTTTCACGACCATTGATCGGCAGCGTGCTCGCCATGGCCCTAGGGCTTGGAACCGCCTGCTCCCATTCAATCGAACTGGCTGCCCCCACAGACACCGTACCGTCTGCCAACACCATAGTCGCCACGGATGCACGAGTGCCTCTCCTGCTTGAGACGATACGAGTGACCCACAACGGCTCATCGATCGCACCCCCCGCAAACCTTGAGCGGCAGGTGCTTGGCGCCATTGAAGCTACACGGCTGTTCTCTCAACATTATCAATCAGGGTACACCCAACCGGCGGAGAACCAGGCGCGTGTCACTGTGCGTTTGTCGATCGACAATCTTGTAGAGCCTCATGTCGGCCAAGCTGCCTGGCGAGGCTTCCTCGTCAGCGCCTCCATGTTTACGCTGGCGCCGTTCATCTCCCTCAATTACGACTATGGCGCCCAGATGTCCCTTGAGATGGAACGGTGGGATGGACAGACCAAGCAATACACCGCCACATCCAATGGATCGGCCCACTACAACCTGTTCGGCGCGAACCAGGAAATCATCGAGCAGTTGAAAGGACAGGTCACGGAAGCTTGCCTGTCGTCCCTGCTCAATCAGGTCATTCAGGACTCAGATTTTTATCTTGCCAGCCATGCGCAATCCCAGAATCACCCGATCCGTACGGTCTCAGTCGGAATCCGCCATTCG
>JANOJM010000394.1:0-3986 GCA_031418735.1 Nitrospiraceae bacterium
GCTCTGCCGGTTCTTTGCCCTGCGGGAAGCGAACCGGCATCATTTGATGTACTACGCTGCAGCGACAAGGAGTCTTCTGCTTCGATTGGGCGAGTGGCTGGTCGAACAGGGGCGACTTTCGTCGCAGGAGGATGTTTTCTACCTTACGATCGAAGCGCGTGCCGACTTGCTAGCGGGAAGAGCGAGCAATTGGAAAGGGATGATTCAGGCTCGGCGGACCGAACGAGACCGAAACGCCACGGTCAGTGTTCCAGACACGATTCAGGATTGGCGCGAGGCGATCCGAGGCACGGAGGCATTTCCCATTGTCGCTTCAGACGGGACCTTTCGCGGTATTCCCATCAGCTCGGGTCGGGTCGTGGGACCGGTCCGTTTCGTCCGATCGATGGAGGATTGGAGTCGAGTCTGCCGTGGCGACATTCTCGTGGTCTCGGTCATCGACCCGGGCATGGCACCGTTGTTTGGCGTGGCAGCGGGGTTGGTCGCCGAGATGGGCGGGACCTTGTCGCACGGAGCGATTATTGCTCGCGAGTACGGATTGCCGGCAGTAGCGAACGTGTCCGGCATTACTACCAGATTGAAGGAAGGCGATTGGATCAGCTTGGATGCGGAGCGAGGAGAGATCATCGTCCAAGAGCAGTCAGGGACTCCTCCGTGATGTCATCGATGAGGTATTTTGCAGAGGCGAAAGCCATTTACAGTATTGACCTTTCTCTGGTGGTTACGTACTCTTCAACCGCGTGCTCGTCTCATCGTAACACCCAACAATTTTGCCGAATCGTAGTCGGCGGCATGACCTGGACGCTCACCCATGATTGATGGCACGGTCTTCAGTGCAGGGGTTCTCGTTGGATGTCTCCTCGGCGCGCTGATCGCCGGGTTGTGGGTTGCGGCCCGCATCCGTGCGAACGTGCAAGCACAACTGCTGGCCGCCGGCGAACGGGCGCAGCGGGCAGAGTCGCTGGCAGAGGAATTGCGTCGCCAGGCTGAGGGGGATCGCCTCGACCTTGATCGAATCAGGCAGGATCTTTCAGCTGCCTCCCAGGCCCGTGCGGTGGCGGAGACCAAGGCCCATGAGGCCGCACTCCATCTCGACGAACAAAAGAATCTGCTAGGCCAGGCCAGACAGGAATTGGCCGAAACCTTCCAAGCTCTCTCCGGCGAAGCCCTCAAGCAGAACAACGAAGCGTTTCTGAACCTTGCACGCAGCTCATTCGAAACGCTTCAAGCCGAGGCGAAGGGCGATCTCGCCCAGCGGCAACAGGCGATCGATAGTCTCGTTAAACCCCTCCACGACTCCCTGCAACGATACGACGACCAGCTTCGGCAACTGGAGCAATCGAGGCAAGCGGCCTATGGAGGTCTCGATCAGCATCTCAAGCTCCTGGCGGAGTCGCAGCAGCGTCTGCAGTCGGAGACCGGCAACCTGGTGAAGGCGTTGCGCGCGCCGGCTATCCGGGGCCAATGGGGGGAGATCACGCTCAAGCGCGTGGCCGAGCTGGCCGGCATGGTGGCCCATTGCGACTTTTTCGAGCAGGAGTCTATCACGGTCGATGGTGGGCGGCTCCGTCCCGACATGGTGGTTCAATTGCCTGGTGGGAGGCAGATCATTGTGGATGCCAAGACTGTATTGGCAGGCTATCTCGACGCGCATGAAGCGGGGACCGAGGAGCAGCGTCTTGAAGGAATGCGCCGTCATGCCGCTCAAGTGAGGTCGCGCATGGATGAGCTGAGTCTGAAAGCCTATTGGAATCAATTCGCACAGGCGCCGGAATTTGTCGTGCTGTTCTTGCCAGGTGAACAGTTTCTTGGCGCAGCACTAGAGCATGACCCACGCCTCATCGAGGATGGGTTCCTTCGAAGTGTGGTCCTTGCCACTCCTACGACGCTTATGGCGCTCTTACGGGCAGTCGCCTACGGGTGGCGGCAAGAGCGATTGACTGAGCATGCCGAGGAAGCCGGCCGGCTAGGGAAGGATCTCTACGAGCGGATGGCTGTCCTGACAGAGCATTTGAACGACGTTGGGCAGGCGCTCGGGAAGAGCGTCCTGTCATACAATAAGGCGATTGGGTCGCTTGAAACGAGAATCTTGCCGGCAGCCCGTCGCTTCAAGGAGCTTGGTATTTCCTCGGAAAAAGAGATTCCCATGTTGGATCCAGTGGAGCTGGTCTCGCGCAAATCATTGCCCTATGAACCGTAAGTAAGGAGCCGAGATGAGGAATGAGCAGGCGATGGTGGAGGAGTTTCACCGTAAATTCAGTATCTTGGCACAATCGACTCCTGCGGATCTCAATGAGGAAACGAAACGGCTGCGCGTTCGTCTAATTGAGGAGGAGTTCGACGAATTGAAAGAGTCCATGGTCGGAGGTGACTTGGCGGCCGTGGCGAAGGAAATGGCCGATCTCTTGTACGTCGTTTACGGAACGGCGGTGTCCTATGGCATCGACATGGATCCGGTCTTTCGAGAAGTCCATCGATCCAACATGAGCAAGGTCGGCGGCTATAAGCGTGAAGATGGGAAATGGGTGAAGCCAGCCACGTATTCGCCGGCACGCATTGAACCGATTCTAGCGGAGCAGGGGTCTGTCCCAAGCGAGGCCCGTTCAGGCTCATGAAAAAAGTGCATTGTCCAACTTGTGGAAGCTCATTCGTCCGCGCGACGTATTGTGCGGGCGGGATCGAGCGCTTGTTGAGCCTCGTCAACCTGCTTCCGTTTCGATGCCAGCTGTGCACGAGTCGTTTTCGTTTATTCTATTCCGGTGCACAGCACAAAACGCAGACGTCCGATCGGCGTCAGTACACCAGATTGGCGGCCTCTATCGAGGCCCAGGTTCTCGACAGCAAGCAGCCGTCCGTGACCAATCGAATCACCGACATCTCAATGGATGGCTGTACTCTGCAGACAACCGGGCCCCAGAAGGGGGCCTTTATCGAATTGGTCTTGAAGCCGACGGTGGAAGATGAAACGATCCGTATTCAAAGGGCAATGGTCTGTTCCGTTCGCCCGTCATCGATCGGCATCCGCTTTCTCGATGTTCAACTGGAGCATCATCGTCGTCTGGCTCAGGTTGTCCTCGGGCTCTTAGTCGGTCAGGGCCTTGATCTCCCGGTCAACGCTTAGCACGGCTTTTCCCTCCCGGCATCTTCACCAGCAGATTATCGATTAAACGGATCGAGCCGATTCGGACTGCGCCCAAGAGCACGGCACGAGCTGCAACGGCGGGCAGGGGCTCCAGACTGTCTGGATCGCAGACCGCCAGGTACTCGACATGAATGGCCGGTTCCTGTTCGATGGTCTGCTGCATGGTCCGTTCGATCGCAGCCACGTCGCGTTCCCCACCCTCGATCATCTGTCTACCGGCTTGGAGCGCTTGGAAAAACAAGGGCGCCATCCGACGTTCGTTGGCGCTGAGATAGACGTTGCGAGAACTCATCGCCAGCCCATCTCGTTCTCTGACGGTTGGGCGTGCCAGAATCACCACGCCGAGATTGAGATCGTTCACCAGTTGCCGAACCAGCGCTGCCTGTTGGTAGTCTTTCTGGCCAAATAAGGCAAGATGGGGCTGTACCATGCCGAAGAGTTTTGTCACCACCGTGGCAACGCCGGCAAAATGATGAGGCCGGGCCGCTCCCTCCCATCGGCGCGCGAGCGCCGGCACAGTCACGGTCGTCTGGAAACCCTCAGGATACATGGCCTGGGCTGTCGGTTCAAAACAGACATCCACCCCTTCCGCTCCGCAGAGTGCGCGATCCTTCGCGATGGGCCGCGGGTACTTCGTCAGGTCTTCTGTCGGCGCAAACTGCGTTGGGTTCACGAAGATACTCACAACGAGCGCATCGCATTGTAATCGTGCGGCTCGAATGAGGGAGCGATGGCCGTCATGTAACGCGCCCATTGTGGGCACGAACCCGATAGTTACCCCTTCCCGGAGTAATCCTTCGCTCCATGCAGTCATGGATCGTGGGGTGCGGATAATTTTCATGAG
>JANOJM010000395.1:0-3125 GCA_031418735.1 Nitrospiraceae bacterium
GCCCGTCTCAATGACGGAATTGCCTGAGGTCCAACATCTGCGGATCGATGCGATCGTACCGAATCGGTATCAGCCGAGACAAACGTTTTCCCCTCAGGAGCTCGCAGAACTCACAGCCTCATTGAAGCAAAATGGATTGCTTCAACCGATATTAGTTCGCCGCAAGGGCGACGGAATCTACGAACTCATTTCCGGTGAACGGCGTTGGCGAGCGGCGAAAGATGCAGGACTGGAAACGATTCAAGCCGTCATTCGCAATTGCGGAGACGAAGAGTCTGTAGTCCTGGCACTGATAGAAAATATTCAACGCGCAGATCTCAATCCCATGGAAATGGCTAAGACTTACCATCGAATGATGAACGAATTTGGACTAACCCAGGACACAATTGCGCAACGAGTCGATTGTGAGCGATCATCGGTTGCCAATATCGTACGTCTTATCAATCTTCCTTCGGAGATCCAACAGCTGATTGAAACGAATCAAATCTCCATGGGACATGCCAAAGTCATTCTTGGTCTTCATGAACAGAATGAACAGCTTAGAATTGCCAAGTTGGTTGTCTCAAAAGTTTTATCGGTGAGAGAAACGGAACAACTCATAGAGTCCACATCAGTCGCAAAGAAGCGAAGAACAAAGGAATTACAGCGAACCCCTTGGTCTGACGTGGAAGAGCGATTACAAAAACGATTAGGCACTAAAGTCGTAATCCAGAAAGGGAAACGAGGCGGTAAAATCGTCATTCATTACTTCTCCCCCCCTGAACTCGATGGAATTCTCGAGACACTTCTGAACTAGCCACCCCACATTCTGGCTCAAAGATGCTTGGCAAGTATCGGCACACTTGTTGCTTATACGTATGCGCGGCCATGCGCATTCTGATCGACTGCTTCTCATGACAGCATCACAGCTGTGCTGAAATAGTGGAGGCATCAACTCGAGGAGGCGTGTTCATGTGGGGACAGGACCGAAAAGAAGAGACAAGCTCTGATGAGCAGGAAGGCAAAGAGGTTACCATGGTTGTTGCTAACTCAACAATTGCCGATGGGGCAGGGGACATTAGCGCCTTTGTGGGGAAGGGGGTCGAATTCAAGGGTACCATCTCCTATAGCGGCACGGTGAGAATCGATGGACACCTTGACGGAGAAATTCATACTGACGGCGTGCTCCTGATTGGTGAAGAGGCCATCATCCAGGCAAAGATTACTGCCGGAACCATCGTATGTAAGGGAAAGATCACCGGGGATGTCGTTGCGAAAGACAGCATCAAGCTCCGTGCTCCGGCCATCATAAATGGAAGTGTCAAGACGCCGGTCCTTTCAATGGAAGACGGCGTGCTGTTCAACGGCGCACTCGAAATGACTCACGGCGTTCGCGATGTCTCTAGGGATGCCACGCTGCTGCCCATTGGAGTGATCGCGCCCCCTCATATTAAGCGCGTCAATGGCTAGAAAACATATTACTATCTAGGCATTTTACCTGTATATTGCTGTGTGGTGACGGGCCATGCATGTGCGGGAAGAGCCTTAGGAGGCGATCATGTGGGCAATGAAAGAGCGCTCCCAGCAAAGCGAGCAAGACAACGAGAATTTTACGCTTTTAGGAAAAGGCGCAAATTTCAAGGGCGTCGTGAGCTTTGACGGCACCGTTCGGATTGATGGGCGCGTCGAGGGCGAGATCTATATATCCGGAACTTTGATCGTCGGAGAGCATGCCGTAATCGAGGGCGTCGTATCAGTTGGGGTGCTCATGAATAGCGGCAAGATCAATGGCACCGTCACTGCTCTTGAAAAGATTCATATCCTTAAGCCCGGTGTACTTGTTGGCGATGTCCGAACCCCGGTCATTGCGATCGAAGAAGGATCTCGTTTCCATGGGATGTGCGACATGGGAGATCATCATTGGGGCGACGAACGTAACCCACCGGTCGACGTATCTCCCAGCCTTGTTGCATCTGCCCGCTAACTGCAGGAAACAGCCCCTAGCCCTTTTCCTCTCTCCTCAGTACAATGGCGCCCTATGGCTTGCCCTACAGTTCTCCTTGGCATGAGCGGTGGAGTAGACAGCTCCGTCGCCGCAGCCCTTCTGGTACGCCAGGGCTACGACGTTCGTGGTGTCACACTTCAGGTCTGGGAGCACGAAGACGAAACGGTCGCAGCCTCTAAGCGCTGGGAGGAACGTGGCTGTTGCAAGGTCGGTATTGCCCGATATGTCGCACAGACATTGAAGATCCCGCATGAGGTGGTCGATACCAGAGAAATCTTTCGTGCCGGCGTGATCGACGACTTTGTAGCCGGCTATCTCGAAGGTACAACGCCCAATCCCTGTGTCCGGTGCAATGAGCGTGTCAAACTGCGGGGTCTCATTGAGCTTGCGGACGCGCGTGGAATCAATTTTGTGGCCACCGGCCACTATGTTCGCATTGGGGAATCCGGGGGGCTGTCGACTCTTCAACGAGCAGCCGATCTCAGGAAAGATCAAAGCTATTTTCTCTATCGTCTCCGGCAGTCATGGCTCGCACGGCTGCTCTTTCCTGTGGGAGGCATGCAGAAGACTGACGTGTGGAAAGAAGCAGAAGCATTGGGTCTTCCCGCAGATGAATTGAAGGAAAGCCAGGAGATCTGCTTCGTGAGCCACGGCGATTATCGAACCTTTATCGAGAATGAAGCGCCCGTCTCTAAGAAACCAGGGGCCTTCGTAGACCATGAAGGCCGATACTTAGGCGACCATGAAGGAATCGCCTTTTATACGCCGGGCCAACGCCGAGGCCTCGGTATTGCCGCCGGACGAAGGCTCTATGTACAGCAAGTACAGCCTGCAACCAATACGGTTGTCCTTGGAGGAGAAGAGTCGTTGCGCCGCAGTCAGTGTGACGTCGCAGATCTGAATCTCTTCGACGCCTCACTGCTTAGCGGATCGACTGAAGTTGAGGTCAAGGTCCGCTATGCCACACCTGCTACGCCTGCAACTATCCAATCTCGGTCAGACGGCACCCTTCGTATTGCCTTCCATGAGCCACAACGCGCCTTGAGCCCGGGACAATCAGCGGTGTTTTATCGAAATGACCGTGTGCTGGGCGGCGGCATCATCCAATCACTCTAGCTTCGCCAAAATCTCCACGTCATAT
>JANOJM010000396.1:0-2298 GCA_031418735.1 Nitrospiraceae bacterium
CACATTCACGAGAAGACCTCTTCCTCGACGACCTCCTCGCGCAGCATCATCAATACCAGAGACGAACCGCATTCCGATGCGGAACGCTACCGGCGGCTCCATATCATCGTCGGGGATTCCAACATGTCGGAGTTCGTGACCTATTTGAAGGTCGGCACGGCGACGTTGGTCCTGTCCATGATCGAGGAAGGGTACGTCGTTCAAGGGATGGAGTTCGAGGATCCGGTCAAAGCCATTCGTGAGGTGTCACGCGATCCCACCTTGAAGCGGAAGATTAAGCTGGATGATGGCCGTCAGCTGACGGCGGTCGAGGTTCAGCGGGTCTATCTGGATCGAGCGCAGGAATATTTGGCGCAACAGGAGCACGATCCGGTTCTCGACGATGTGTGGCAACGATGGGCCATGGTGCTGGATAAACTTGAAGATGATCCGATGCAGCTCGTGCGTGAAATCGACTGGGTGACCAAACGCCATCTGATCCAGTCCTATATCGACAAGAAGGGGTGCGGCTGGGACGATCCACGGGTGTTCCTGCTCGACCTTCAATATCATGATGTGAAACGGACGCGCGGGTTGTACTATCTGATGGAGTCCCGGGGGATGATCGAGCGGGTGGTGGAGGAGGAAGCGGTGCAACGGGCCATGTCGACTCCGCCGCAGACCACGAGGGCAAAGGTGCGCGGCGATTTCATCCGGTTTGCCCGCGCGAAGAATCGGTCCTATACGGTCGACTGGACCTATCTGAAACTCAATGGCTACTGGGAAGAAACGATTCTCTGTATGGACCCCTTTAGCGCTGTGAATCGGCGCGTGGATGAGTTACTCTCACAGGTCGCGGGGCTACGGTTCTACCGATGAAGATGACATCGCTCAAATCGACGCGTGTGCGGATTTCGCGGCTGGATCGAACGCTGATCACGGCGGTCTTGTTGCTGTCCAGCATCTTTCCCGTCGAGTTGTTTTCCAGCACGCCTCCAGCGCCGATGGGTCACGATGGGGAATACAGCGGCAAGCAGGGGCAGGTGTTGGTGGTCAAGGTGAAGGGCGAAGAGCAGGCGACGGAGGTGAAGGGGACGTTTCTCAGCCGGACGATTCCATTTTTTCGGGAGTTCAGGCCTGGAGAGCCGGCCGGCTATATCGGGTTGCTCGGGATCGACATGCAGGATGAGCCTGGAACCTATGAACTGTCCGTCGAAGTGAAGCAGGGCGAACAGGCAAAGCAGTTGAGCTTCAATGTTCAGGTGGCCAAAGAGAAATTTACCGTTGAGCATCTGAAGCTGCCGAAAGACAAGGTCGATCTGGACGAGAAGAGCACAGCGCGTTGGAAAGCTGAGCAACAATTAGTACGGGAGGCGCTTGCTGAGAACTCGCGCCTGAAGTTATGGCGCAGCAACTTCGTGGAGCCGGTGACCGGCAAGCGCACCGGCATTTTCGGCAGCGTGCGGATCATGAACGGCCAGGCGCGCAATCCTCATAACGGAGAAGATATCGGCGCGCCGATGGGCACAGACGTCGCAGCCACAAACGACGGGATCGTCCGCATTACCGTCGATCATATTTTCTCCGGCAAGGGTGTCTTCGTCGATCATGGCCTGGGGTTCTATACGATGTATTTCCACCTGTCAGAGATTCTGGTCAAAGACGGGGACTTGGTCACAGCGGGGCAAATCATCGGCAAGGTGGGGGCGACCGGCCGCGCCACCGGCCCGCATCTCCATTGGGGCGTCAAACTCAACGGCGCCCGTGTGAATCCCTACGCCCTCCTCGATTTACCATTCAAGAACGGTGTAGCACCTTAGTTACGGTTGCCGCTCCGACTCCTGAAGTCACATCTACCCCACAAGCCGTACCAGCTAAAGAATAGCCAGAAAGTAGGTGTGTCAGGGCGTCGTTGCTCTCACGTCTTCCGTAGTGCCCTTACGGATGCAGTCGGGCAACTCAATCATATCCGGGAACCTGGGTCGAACACTTACCAGGCCGCTTAGTTTAGGTTGCCGCGCGTTTCAAAACGGGGATGGTCTTGATTGCATCACGCCGAGCAATCAGAAAAGACTGCCGGTCCAGGTGTTTTCCTCTTTGACAGTGCCGCCGATGGCCTTGCCGGATTCGCGTGCCTGCTCCAAGCCGGTGCGGGCCAGTGCATCTGCCCGTTCGTTTCCTGGATGCCCAGCATGGCCTTTGACCCAGCGCCATTCAATGGTATGGCCGGCAGCCAACGCATCCAGGCGTCGCCACAAATCTGCATTCTTGACGGGCTCTTTGCTCGCCGTTTTCCAGCCGCGTCGCTTCCAGTCATGT
>JANOJM010000397.1:0-2717 GCA_031418735.1 Nitrospiraceae bacterium
ATGTATGTGGCGGATATTTTGTGTGGCTCTGTCCCTTGCTTGTTTGCTGGTGCGCCTGACAGGATTTGAACCTGTGGCCCTCAGCTCCGGAGGCTGATGCTCTATCCAGCTGAGCTACAGGCGCTCCCGCAACCAAGGGGGCTGACAGTAGCATAGGATTTTAGCCTCTGTCCAGCACCAGGATGCTGAAAAGGTCCGCCAGCATCGTTCTCGCATCGCTCAGATCCTCAACGTACCCCAGAGGGTACGCCTCCGGATCTTCGCTCGCTGCGGCCTTGCTGAACGAACCTTTTGAGCATCCTGCGTGGCTCAAGCGAGACGGGCGAGAAAAGCGCGACTGGAGATCCAAAGCTCTGTGTGCGAAGTTCCGGAAACCTCAAACCTCGGACATCGAAACGCCATTCACCTCACCCGTCCCGCTTTTATCGCTAGTCTCGCCCGTCTTGCGGCGTATGAACCCATACGGCAGGAATACTTCTTCTCCTGTCGTTCCGGTGTTTTGGCGAAGCGCGTCCAGGGTTGCTGCTTCTTCCTGTGCCAGGCGATCTTCTTCCTTTCGGAATGAGGAGGGGAGCCGCAGGATCGGGATGAAGGTTTGGACTTGGCAGGCGCCATGGGCCAGGCCGTGATCTTCTGTCGGGATGCCCATCGATCGGCAGGCCAGGGGACGGTGATCGTAGACGCCACAGCGTCCATCTGTTTCGAGCGCCGGACAGGGATGCTGGTGAAACTCTGTGACCAGCCAGTCAATGTCCTGATCGGACCAATGGTCGAGCAGAGGGGTGGGGGACAGTTGCGGGAAGGAGGCTTCCATCGCAGCGGTCTGTTCGATGGCGCGCTGTTCGATGCGATGGCGGTGATCCGGCGAAAGGCTGGCGAGTCCCAGTTGAAGGGTCTGGACGTCGAGGAGGGTGATGGGAAAGGGGCCGATGCAACAGCTGTTGCATCCGAGTTTGCAGGGAACTTCACCCAACAGGGCGGCGGTGGCCCGCTGGAACCAGTGGTCGGTTTTTTGATAGAGCGGAGGAGGGTCGGGTGGAGTTCCTGCCACGGCGGCTCATTCTACTTTGACGGAGAGGTCGACGATGAGATCGCCTTTGGGTGAGTAGAAGCCCTGGTTGTCGATCTGGACGATCCCGTTGCACTGTTCCTGGTAGAACTCCAAGATCCATCCGTTGAAGTCATAGCCTTCATCGGTCATATCACTCTGGACGAAGCGGGTCGTGAGCACAAACCGCGAACGTTCCACAAACGCCCGCACGAGTCCTGCTTCGAAATCGTCGTTAGCGGAGAGGAAGTTTAAGAACAGCATCTTTTCTTTGTCGAACTCATCCTGATAGGTGCCTCGATCCCTGGCGCACACGACCTGAATCGGTTTTCGGTTGCGATCGTATCCGAGTGTCACCTGGACCCAGGCCCATTCATCCAACATGCTGTCGTCCATGTTCGGCGGAGTGATCGGAGTCTGACCGCGTGACTTGAGAAATTCTATGAGCAGGCGGATGGGGGGGGAGTTTTCCTTTTGACAAAACACGCGAGAATACTGGGGTTGTTCTGCCTCTGCATCGTCGGCCGGCTGGGCAGTCGATGGCAGAATCGGGAGTTCTTTTGCCATGCTAGCGACTCTAAGGTACGGCAATAATGGTTCAGAAATATGCTGGACAACGGTACTCTACGACGGTTGGTCTTGAAACTGCAAGAAGGCAGTGAAGGCTTTTCCCTACGCCTGGCCTGTGTTTTTCTGGTTGACAGCCACCGGGCGGTTGGATAGACTCCCGCAGGTTTTCGCCGCTTCCAGCGATACGACTATTCGTTCATGAATGTTCATTGAGTCTGAGCGGAGTCACGAGGGGCGAGTTTATTACATTTCACCATCATCGTTTTTTTAAGGAGGTTACTCGCATGGCTAAATCAATGACCAAGTCGCAGATCGCCGATTATCTGGCCCAGAAGACTGGCTTGACCAAGAAGGCATCCGTCCAGCTCATGGACGACTTTGCCGCCTTGGCCTACAAGGAAGCGAAGAACGTGTTCGTGATTCCTGGGCTCGGGAAGCTGGTATTGGCAAACCGCAAGGCTCGCATGGGACGGAACCCACAGACCGGTGAGGCCATCAAGATCCCAGCCAAGCGTGTGCTCAAGTTCCGCGTGGCCAAAGCCGCCAAGGACGCGATCCTCGGAAAGAAGTAAGCAGCGGTCTCAATCGCACCGCGTGCAGAACGAGTGACAGGGCCGGTTCCCCGAGCGGGGGGCCGGCCTTGTATTTTCCCGGAAGGCTGTGAGAACGCCGCTGGTGGTCTTTTCAGCATTCTGCTGGCAGGTTACATTGAGGGGCCTAACCCCGTCCCACCCATTCCGTCGTGCCCTACCAGCCTGATCGCGTCGCCGTCCTGAACCAGCGAGTCCTCGCTGGCGATTTTCTTATTGATGGTCACCAGCACTTTCTTCTCGCGAATGAGTTGGAGGAGATGGCGCAATTGAATGCCCTGCCGCTGGATCACCTGGCGGACGGACATGGGGGAGGGAACTTCACAGCCGAGATCCCGTTCTCCATCGGCGGTTTGAAGCTGACCCATCAGCGAAATGGTAATCATGGTCGGACACTCCTCATTGAATGAAGCAGGTTGAGGTCGAGGTTAAGGTTGAGCAAGGATCTGACTTTTCTCGTCTCACCCTTAGCCTTAACCTGAACCTTTTCTCTACCGCTGGGGCCCTTC
>JANOJM010000398.1:0-2788 GCA_031418735.1 Nitrospiraceae bacterium
GAATGGGTTAGGCAAGATCAGGCAGGGCAATATTCTCTGGATCGATACACTGTCGAACATTGCGAAACAGCAGAATGAAGAAGCGATGGTAAAGGATGCCAAGGTAAAAGCAGAAGAACTGGTCGATCGGGTGTTCTATATCAGAAACCTGCAAGCACAAGAACTCATGACGTCTCTTCGCCAGTATTTGAGCCCGAGAGGGTTGATGCAAATGAGTCTGGGATCCAATGCCTTAATCGTCAGGGATACGGAAAGCAAGATTGGGGTGATGAAACAGCTGGTCGATGGGCTCGATCTCGAAGTGCCTCAAGTCCAGATTGAAGCCAGGATTGTGCAGGCGGACACGACCTATTCCCGCTCTCTGGGTGTGCAGTGGGGTATCCAGAATCTGAACGACGTCGTGGGTGGTGGAGTGGCGAACTTCAGAACGGGTAATACTGGAGCATTTGGGGCTCAAACTTCAAATTTTCTGGTCAACCTTCCCGCCACAGTCGGCGGTTTGGTGTCGACTCCCGGTGTCGGGTTCACGATTGGGAAAGCAGATGGAGCGATGTTGGATATGCGTCTGTCGGCAGGTGAGCTGCTCGGTCTGAGCAAAGTCATTGCCGCGCCAAAGGTTACCACGTTGGATAAGCGGGAAGCCAAGATCTCGCAGGGAGAATCGATTCCGTTCCAGACGACCTCCCTCCAGGGGACTCAGACAACATTTGTGGATGCGAACCTGGAATTAAACGTGACTCCTCAGATTACCTCACGAGATCCCAAGGAAGTCGGCAAGCAGATTATGATGAAGGTTCGCGCAACCAGAAACGCCGTCGGTGCCCGAAGCAATCCGGCTGGTCCCAGTATCGACCGCCGCGAAGCCAATACCCAGGTTCTTATCCGGGATGGTGAGACGATGGTGATCGGCGGAGTCTTTATCGATACGCAGAGCAACAGCGTATCTGGTATTCCCTATCTCTCGCGCGTGCCTGTTTTGGGATGGCTTTTCAAGCAGAAGACCGAGGCTGTCGCGAAACAAGAGCTGCTGATCTTCTTAACGCCCACTATCGTGAAGAGCATGTAGCGAACGTTCAAAGCCCTTCATTTCGAGCTTCCAGTAGTATGCTCTAGTCCCCCTGCGTATTTCAGACACAAACAATGCTGACAAGGCCCGTCGCAAAAATGCGACGGGCGCGGGTCGTCTGCGCGTCCAAGACGACCGGCAGTCGCATGGGATAGCATGGCCTGGGCAGCAGGAAGGGACCGTTCGATATACCCAAGACCCGAAAACCTTCTAGTTTCCGAACCGTTGTGGTACCATCCCCCCCGATGTCAGCCGTCAAAACTCAATATCATCGCAGGTGAAGTGGGTTGTGAATTCAGTCTTTCCTATCCAAGAAGAATCGGATGGGCGACTGGTATTTTTTAGCCAGGAGAGACCGTCGTTGCGCATGGCGGGTGTGGCAGAACAGATTATACCGGTCACGTTGGGGAAGCGGAGCTACAACATCGTCCTTCATCCGGGATTACTTGGGACAGTGGGGGACAGGCTCACTGCCTTTACGACCTCTCCGAAGATCGGGGTTGTGACGGATAAGCATGTGGCAGGCCATTATCTTCAAGAGACTCTCCGCTCGCTGTGCAAGGCAGGATACGATCCGACTCCGATTATCTTGCCGCCGGGAGAGCGAACGAAGACGCTCGGTACGATCGCCAAGATCCTCGATGTGTTAGCCAGGCAGAAGTTCGAACGGCAGTCCCTGTTACTGGCCCTCGGTGGTGGAGTCATCGGTGATATCACCGGCTTTGCTGCCGCAATCTATCAACGAGGAATCCCGTTCGTACAAGTGCCGACGACGCTTGTGGCTCAAGTAGACTCCAGTGTCGGGGGCAAGACCGGCGTGGACCACCGGCTGGGAAAGAATCTCATCGGGGCGTTTTACCAGCCGCGCGCGGTGTTGATCGACACCCTCACACTGCGCACGCTGCCGCGCCGAGAATGGATCGCCGGGTTAGCTGAAGTGATCAAGTACGGCATTATTGCCGACGAGGAATTCTTCGCTTTTCTGGAGCAGGAAATGCCTGCGCTCTTGAAACTCCAGGAGGAGCCGGTCATCCACGCGATTAAGCGATCTTGCGAGATCAAGGCGCAGGTAGTTGTCGAGGACGAACGGGAATCGGATCGCCGGCGCATTCTCAACTATGGTCACACGATCGGACATGCGCTAGAGTCACTCTCAGGCTATCGTGGGTTGATCCATGGTGAAGCGGTTGGGATTGGGTTGGTACAAGAAGCGGATTTGGCCAGTCACATGGGCCTGTGTGGGCGAGACATTGTCGAAAGAATCAGAAGTCTGGTGCAGCGCGCGGGATTGTCTGAACAGGTTTCAGAGGCATCCTTCCCGTCCCTGTGGGGCGCCATGCAACATGACAAGAAGGTGATCGGGGGGCAGGTCATTGGGGTATGGCCGGTGCAGATTGGGAAAGTGCTCATTCGTCCGATCGAGCGGCAGGTCTGCGCAGCGTGGTTTCAGGATAAGCATGGCCGTAGAAGACGTCCGTCGAGTAGCCGTCAGCCAGACAAGCATTCTGTCCGTCCAAAAGCTCGTGCGCGAAGGTAACCCTCAATGACGACAAAACGTATGCCATCCGTGGCGCACCTTCAACAGGCGTTGCGTGAAAAAACGCGCGAAGCCGATGTCCTCCATCGGATCTCTGCGTCAATCAGCAACCAACTCGACCTCGAAGCGATTCTCAAACATATCGTCGAAGTCGTCGTCGAAGTCACCAAGGCGGATGCCTGTCT
>JANOJM010000399.1:0-2683 GCA_031418735.1 Nitrospiraceae bacterium
TCCTTACCGTAGGTCGCGCTCTTGACCAGGTCTTGATAGTCGGACGGCATGATGTCGTACAGATCTTCCGAAATCTTAATTTTCTCTTTGCTCATGATGGCCTCCTCAGTGGTGCGTTTTATTCAGGGCGTTTGGTTCTTGCTGCATAGGTGCGATCAACTACCGCGACCGGCCATCGACATGGTGCGCATGCCGAGCAGGGTCTTGATTTCTGAAACAATAATTTCTGGTGGCATCGTCATGCCTCCGCAGACACGTGGGCCGGCGTTCACACGTTCGCTGTTCGGGATGGTGGCTTTAATTTCCTTGGCCAACCACCCGGTTACGTTGAACTCCGGGACGATGATGTGCTTGGCATTTTTTGTGGCTTCACGGATTTCCTCGCCTGGCCAAGGTCGCAAGGACTTGATCTTTACCAGGCCGCAACGGATGCCTTCGTCCTCAAGGAGGCGGATGGCTTCACGTCCCTGCGATACTGCCGTACCAGAGGAGACGATGAGAACCTCGGCATCGGTATTTTCTGTTTCGATCAATCCGTTTATCCACTTGATCGTGTGCTTGCGGGACCGCTCCACCGCCGCCCAGACTTCTTGCTGCCAGGAGGCGTGGGTGGCATAGCTGATGTAATTGCTCTTCATGACAAACGGGTCGCGCATCATTCGAACCGGCGGACATTCCATGTCCATGCAGGGCACGGGGGAGCGGTATGGGTCGTACGGGGGCAGGCACATGTCTGCCGGGGTAAGATTAACGACGTCCTTGGTGTGCGTCACGAAGAATCCATCGCAGCACAGCGCCAAGGGGAGGTGCACATCAGGCTCTTCCGATACCATGTAGCCCTTGAGGATCCAATCGAAGAAGTCCTGTGCGGTTTCCGCATGCCACACGAGCATGCCGGTATTCAGAAGATAGGCAATTTCAAGTGTGTCAGGTTGGATCGACAACGGTGAGTTGATGCCACGGCAGGTGACGATCATCTGAATCGGCAACCTTGCGCCGGACCACATCGGGAAGTTCTCCATCGCGCGCATCGTGCCGGGTCCCGCAGTTGTCGTAAAGACGCGCGCTCCACCGAAGGCTGCTCCCGCACATTGTGACATGACGGCGAATTCGCTCTCGCCACGGAAGTAGTCGCCGATATAACCCTCGGCAAAGAGTTCGCCGATCAAGGCGGCTGCTTCGCTCTGCGGGGTAATCGGATACGCGATCATCACGTCGCAGCTGGCCCGCCGGAGCGCTTCCTTGATGACCTCGCTGCCCGTGAAGAATGACGGCGTGCGCGGCGCGTCGTTCATCATCTTCCAGGTATCAGTAAAGGTCTGCCCTTTTTTGTTCTTGGTGCCGATGACTGAGTGTGTGTCTGCCATGGTTCAGTCTCCTTTCACTGTCTTCAGAACGTCATACTGCGTGAATTAGCTTCAGGCTCCGTTCTTGGCTGACGTCAGCCGTGGTTTAACCGTCCCTTTTAATCTTTTCACGGCATCGGCTAGTTTCATAATCTTTTCGACGGATGCGTCACGGAAGGATAACATCGCATCTTCATGACCCGCTTGAGCGCACATGGCAATTGTATAGCAGGAGGTGCCGCCCCGAATGATTTTGAGCGACAAATTTGCTTGATGGCAGTGGACCCCGATGAACATGCAGCAATCGATCTTGTTGTGCCAGATGGTCAGATTCGGGTGGTTGGGGTTGATCTCGACTTCAGGATTGATCTTCGGGTATTTAGGGCGATAGTCCGGCATCGGGATCAGCATGGGCGTTTGCCCCGGCTGCACGCATTCCTTAATCGTGTTGTACAAGTGGCGGATGGCCGTGGCCTTTTTGGCCGCCTTCTCATTCCAGGCCCATAGGACTAAGGGGCCTGGGAAGAGGGTCGGCACCTTGGCCATGAGGAATTGTTTCGCCGCTTCCTCGTACGCCTTTTCCTCTGGAACGATGACACCGTTGATATGAGCTTCCCCAGGATCCGGTAAGCAAATACCCATACTCGCTGCCGATGGAGGGAGGAAATGTTCCGGGCCTGGTAGGACACGATACTGAGTCATTGGAGTTCACTTTCCGAAAGGGGTAAATAACGAGAAACCAAGGTCTTCCGATGATTCTTAGCGTCCAGTACTCTAAGCTTTTTCCGTGCTCCCTGCAACCTCACAGAAGCCCCACGACCGAGAAATTTTGGGCTACCGAACCAGGGAGGCTTAGGCCTTTTGTCCTGAATGAGGGCATTGCCTACAGGCAGCACTCGCGCTCCCTAGCGTGCATTTAAGCAGTTTGCATTATAGGGGCTGCTTCTCCAATCTGTCAAACCAATCGGTAGGTGTCCAATAGCTATCGGCTCGTTTGTGCGCACACAAGATACCAGCATAAAGCGTGATATATTGCGCGATGTTATGGTAATTGCTTGCAGGCTGGAATGGATCCGAGAGCGCAAGCTTGCTCAAGATCCTCCTTGGCGAGCTCCCCTTGTAGCCGTTTCCGATACAATTTTGCTCTGGCTGTCAGGGCTGCAACATTCGTAGGGTCCACTTGAATAACGATGGATAGATCCGCAAGCGCCTGTTCCGGCTGATTCAGCTTGAGATAAATCTTGCTCCTCAGTGCATAGGCCTCTTTGTGATAGGGAATCCAGCTTTCATGCGTCGGGGCATTGAGGAGCTTCTGCAGCGTGGCTAACGCGGGATGC
>JANOJM010000400.1:0-6869 GCA_031418735.1 Nitrospiraceae bacterium
GGTCATGTTAGGGTTTGCGCGTGCGATATCTCTTCACGTCGTGGCTTGATTTCCTACTCATCTTTGTCCCGGTGACGGTCGCGCTCGAAGTCCTTCGAGCCGATCCACTGCTGGTCTTCGTGTCGGCTGGGCTGGCCATTATTCCGCTGGCGGGACTGCTGGGACGGGCCACCGAGCATTTGACGACCCATGTCGGCGCCGGTATCGGCGCGCTGCTCAATGCCTCGCTCGGCAATGCCGCGGAATTGATTATCGCATTGGTGGCTCTCCGCGAAGGCCTTCATGATGTCGTCAAAGCCTCTCTCACCGGCTCGATCCTGGGCAATATTTTACTCGTACTCGGGGTCTCCATGTTTGCCGGTGGATTAAAGTTCGAACGGCAGAAGTTTAACCAGACCGCTGCAGGAATGGGCGCTAGTCTCCTGCTTCTGGCTGCTGTGGGTCTCATTATTCCCGCGCTCTTTCATGCCACCGCTGCCGATCCTGGTGTTAAGATTGAACGAGAACTAAGCCTCATTATTTCACTAGTTTTATTCGCTATTTATATCGCAAGTCTCCTGTTTACCTTGAAGACTCATCGGCATTTGTTCGCCGGGGAGGCCCATAATGCGTCGGACCTCGGAGAGCAACCCTGGACCCGTCGCGCATCCATCACGGTACTCACGGTGGTGACCTGCCTCGTGGCCCTGATGAGCGAGATCTTGGTAGGGACGCTGGAATCGGCTTCGCATCAGTTAGGGCTCACACAAGTCTTTGTCGGAGTTATTCTGGTCGCTCTGATTGGTAATGCGGCTGAACATTCCACGGCGGTGATGGTGGCGGTGAAAAACAAGATGGACCTCGCCTATGGTATTGCGGTTGGGTCCAGCCTGCAGATTGCGTTGCTCGTTGCCCCATTGCTTGTCTTCGCTAGTTATCTCTTCGGGACGCCGTTGGATCTGATCTTCACACCGTTCGAAGTGGCTGCGGTGACGGTCTCGGTCCTGATCGTGGGATTTGTGGCGATGGACGGAGAATCGAACTGGATGGAAGGTGTGATGTTGATCGGGGTTTACCTGATGTTGGCTATTGCCTTTTTCTTCCTGCCGGCCTAGCAGGACGCTGAAAAAGTCCGCCAGCTTCGTTCTCGGTTCATCGAAATCCTCAACGTACCCCTGAGGGTACGCCTCCGGTTTCGACTCGCCTGCGGCCTTGCTGGACGGCCTTTTTGAGCATCCTGCAGTTCAGAACTTATCCATGTCGATGACTTCCGTGGCCTCCCACAGATTCTTCTGCTCTGCGTCCGCCGATTCCTTCACGCGATCCTCTTCCGTCTCTTCGCCGAACTGAACCGCTTGTGTCGGCACAGACGGTTTCTGCTCGGACGTGGGTGAGTCTGCCTCTGGCGGCAACGGCTGTCTTCTTCGCTTCTTGGCCGGGTCCATATTAACAGGCATGGCAGTTCCGAAGTGATGGGTGTTCAGTGTCCGTCCGAACGAAGGATAAAGTCAACCGAGTAAGGTCGTCGCGCGCGCGAGTACGCTTATATATTCTTGCAGGCTGTTCAAAAAGGCCGTTCAGCAAGGCCGCAGCGAGTGAAGGGCCGAGGTGTAGCATTCCTCACCCGCCCATCCCGAGCTGCCAAGACAGCTCGTTTCCCAATTGGGGTACGTTGAGGGTCTGAACGATGCGAGAAAGACGCTGGCGGGCTTTTTCAACAGCTTGCTAATACAAATGTCCGGCGATGGTGTCGGCCTGAAGAAGCCCTCGTGCGGTTAGTCTGCTGCGCTCTCCGTCTTCTTCGATCAACTGTTGTGCAAGTAGTTCTGCGGTGATTGTTGCATGCCCATAGTTTGCTGCATGCTGATGAAGATGCTGTGAGGGAATGCCTCGAATGAGACGCAATCCAAAAATCACGGTGTCACGAAGTTGTTCTTCCTCCGAAAGCCTGGTGCGATCTTCAATAGGCAGGCGGCTTGCCGCGAGAGATGTGTTGTAGACCGCGAGGTCGGCGACGTTGCCGAATCTTGTTCCGTCCAGATAGGACTGTGCGCTCGGGCCGAATCCAAGGTATTCGCCGTTGGTCCAATAGAGCAGATTGTGCCGACAGGCATATCCAGGCTTGGCATAGTTCGATACTTCGTACCGCTCATAGCCGGCATCGCCGAGCATCCGTTGGGTTGCCTCGTCCATTGCAATCTGAAGACCTTCATCCGGAGCTGGACTCTGTTGGCGTTGGATGTTGGAAGCGAGCCTCGTCTCTTCTTCGACCGTGAGGGCATAGGCGGACAGGTGTGTCGGCTCCAGCGTCAGGCAGTGGGCCATGGTCCGTTTCCAGCTCGCCAGATTTTGGTCTGGGAGGCCATACATTAGATCAAGATTGATATTGGTGAATCCGGCGGCTTGAGCCTGAGTCACCGCTGTGACGGTTTCACTCACGGCGCCGGGCCGTCCGATTCTGGCCAGGTCGCCATCCTCCATCGATTCCGCGCCGAAACTCATGCGGGTGACGCCGGACTGATACAGTTGTACGAGATCCTGCTCGGAGATCGTGGAGGGATGTGCCTCAACGGTAATTTCACAGTCTGAAGTGAGGGTGAAATGCTTGCGAATCTCTGACAGGATTGCGGTGAGCTGAGTTGCGGCGAGCGCCGTCGGTGTGCCACCACCGAAATAGACAGATTGGATGGGTCGGCTTGCGGTTACGTATTGTTGCGCCGACAGTCCGATCTCATGCATAAGAGACCGGACAAAGGTTTCTGCACGGCTTTCATGATAAATTTCAAGATAGAACGCACAGAAGTCGCATCGCTGCCGGCAGAAGGGGATGTGGAGATACAGTCCGAAGGGAGAGGAGGGCATCACGACAGGCTGAATCCTTGTGGCTTAGAAAAGTCCCTGGCGAGGACGATTTCAATTTCATCTACCGGGGACTTCCCGCGATTGCGGACATGGGTCTGCCAGGACTTGTGCTGACGCAACGATTCGAACAGCACCTTGAGCAGATCCGGCTTGATCCGCGCTTCCCACTCTCGCACCCAGGCCTGGTTGTCTTCCTCACCCTCATAGTCGTCGGGAAACGAGGCCTCCAGGTTGAATCGAAGGGTAAAAGTTTTTTCTTCTTGGTACATAGAACTCCTAGCCCGCATTATTCATGACGGTTCGTCGCGAAATTGCTGAGCCGCGTCGCGAGACCGGCGCGCGGAGCCGTGAGGCCCCGATGCGTACTCGTGCAGTACGTTGAGGGTCCGAGGGGCGAGCCCGTCGGCCGTAGGCTCGTCGCAGCAGCGGATCGGCAATTGTAGCAGAAGTGTTCATGAATAATGCGGGCTAAGAGCCTGTCCGATTGCGAAGTGATCGGTCCGCTCTTATAATGTCTCCCTGAACAAGGAGAACGATCCATGCCTATCTTCGAATATGTCTGCGGGGAATGCAATCATCGATTCGAGCTGTTGGTGTATGGCTCCACACAAGCTGCCTGTCCAAAGTGCAAGACCACGACATTGGAGAAACAAATCTCTTCGTTCGGAGTTGGCGGTACAGATGGCTGGGTGTTGCCAGGTTCTGGTGGAGGCTCCTGCGGAAGTTGCGGTGACCCGCGTGGCCCCGGCTCCTGTTCCACGAATTGATTATGGAGTCAGGCGACCAGGCGCTGCAGCGTGCCATCGCCACCATTTCTCAGTCCGATCCGCTCGTCAAATTGCTCAATCAAGTAATGCTTGGCCGGATGAAGCCTACCGATGCCGGGCTGCGCGCCGTGACCGACTCTTGGTTAGACACCTATAGAAAAACTATTGAGTCCGGTGGACTCACCAGGCAGGCCTTGCGTCGCATCGATCCATGCCCTCGTCTGGCATTGCTGATCGAATGTGGAGTGTTGACTGGTGAGCAGCAGGTAGTCACTGCACTCCGCCAGAGTTTTGAACGGGCCGTCGTTGCCGCAACGGAGTGATCCACCCCATGAGGGTTCTCTGGGTTATTACGGTTCTGTTCCTGATCGTAGGATCGGGTGGAGAAGGGTGGGCTGAAGACGCGCTCGGTACGAGACCTCTCCTGACGATCACGCGCAAGAATCTTTCCACGGTCCTGCCTCCTGACTGCCATGTCCTGATCGATCCTCATTCTATTGAACGGTTTCTTGACGCACTGGATGGAAATCCTCCGGACTGGGGCCTGGTCTATGGTCATGGACATCATGATTCTAGCCTCGATGAGCGGTTATTCACCCTGAACCGAGAACGGGATGCGAGGCGTGCAGGGAAGAAAGCACTTCAGTGGACGGTGGCCTTTCTCTGGTCTGGAGAACTGTCTCGCTATGAGCCAACGGTGGGCGGGTTTAGTATCGCCATAGGACCGATCTTCACAGGCACCAGATGGGGCATGGTCCGATTCAAAGCCGAAGATATGCCGGGCAATCTGATGGTGATTCCCAATCCCAGCCAGCGTGACGCGCTCCGACGTAAACTCGACAACGGTGAGAAGATTGAAGTCGATGTCGCCATGACCGGAAGGCTTATTCCAGAAGAATCCATCGTCTATGATTTTTCGCATGACCAGGAGGGGCTCGGTATCATTATGCCGGTTGTGCGAATCGAGCGGATCGATTATCTCGCCCGCAGTATTCATGCCGGTTCGTCGCAAAAGCGCTGAGCCGCGTCGCGAGAGCGTCGGCGAAGGTTCTCTATGTTCGCTCAGAAGAGCAAGGCAGGGGTTCTGAAAGATCGAAGTGCGCCATATCGCCGAAGTTCGAACAGACCGGATGGGCAGTGCCTGCATTGGTACCGGCCCGCACAATCTGCGTCGTATTGAAGCCTGCCTCTGCGGCTGCATCTAACTCGGCCTCGATGTCCGACAGAAAGAGAATGTCTTTAGAGGAGAGGGCGAGTATCTGGCTAATGCGCCGGTAGGAAGCCGACTCGGTTTTTGTGCCGATGCTCGTATCGAAGAAGTTGGTAAACAGGCCTGTGAGATCGCCGTCGGTTGTATGTTCGACGAGTAGACGTTGCGCCTGTTCTGATCCCGAAGAATACAGGGCTAGCCGGAGACCGTTTCTCCGCCAACGGTTGAGCACAGGAACCACATCTTCATACAGACCGGGCGTAAAGGCGCCTGCGCGGTAGCCTTCATGCCAGATCATGCCTTGAATGGCCTTCAACCCCGGGTGTTTGCGGTCCTCTTCGATCCACCGACCGAGGATATCGGGGAGTTCCTCATAAGAAGGCCGTCGTCCAAGCTCCTGCGCCACGGTGTCCTGACAGGCGTCCGCCCATTGGCGAAGGGCCGGCATATCTTCGTGTTCTTGCAGGAAGGCTGCTAATCGATGTTTTGCATAGGGGAATAGAACTTCGCGGACGAATGCCACCGAGATAATGGTCCCTTCGATATCCATGAGCACGCATCGAATCATAGTCCGACCTTATCGATAGCGTTGTTCAATGCCGGATTCGGTGTACTGGGGGACCCAGCCGGCCTGGTTGGTGAAAACTCTGATCGCGCAGACCTGTGGGTGGTTGCCGAGATCAAACCAATGTTTCGTATTGGCGGGAACAGAAACCAGGTCCCCCTGCTCGCAGAGCAAGGCGAATACCTCATCCTCTACGCCTTCCTTGTGGAACCAGAACTGTCCTTGCCCCTCGACGAAATAACGGATCTCGTCTTCTGAATGGGTGTGCTCCCGTAGAAATTTTTCCCTGATGGCGGGGAGATTTGGCGTGTGGGGCGTGACTCGTACGACATCCGAAGTCCGATACCCATGTTTCTCCATGAACGGCCTGAGCCACTGATCGTGGGCTGCAAGCACTTGTGTGTCGGTTGCGTCGCTCGGAAGGCCGGCGTCTGTCGGCCATCGTTGGTAGAAGATTCCACGCTGGTCGAGAAACAGGCGGATCTCTTGCTCATCGGCGAGCAGCATATTTTTGTCAGGCATTCGCAGGGTAGCCATGGCTTCGTACCTCCCGCTCACATTGCAAGAGAAACTCAAATACTTCCAGATGACGCTTCGCTGTCGCGATATCCTTTCCCCATACGTAGAGCCCGTGTCCGGCCAAGAGAAATCCGTAGCAGGGTTGCGTACGCGGGAGACGGGTCTTGATGTGAGCGGCCAACGCCGGTATGTCTTGCGAATTCGGAAACACCGGCAGGACAACCTCACAATCGTGAGTGTCAACCCCGTCGAGGCCTTTGAGCATTTCCCATCCAGAGAATTTCAGGCAACTGCTTTCTCCAGCCGACCGGGACAGCAATGCTGCAGCGAGTGAATGAGTATGCAACACGGCGCCGGCCCCCATCGCGTGGTAGAGCATGACGTGCAGGAGCGTTTCTGCCGAAGGCTTCAATGTACAGCCGTTCATTGGTACGCCAAACTGGTCGACGGCAAGGACCTGATCGGGGTCGAAGGTTTCTTTATCCACTCCTGAACTGGTGATGGCGCAAAAGGCCGGTGCCGCAGGTTCAGGCAAGCGCAGGCTGTAATTCGTGCTGGTTGCCGGAGCCCAGCCGTTGCGGTAGGCCCATCGTGCGATGTCGGCAAGCTGGTCGGCGAAGACCTTGAAATCATAAGTGTCGTCCATGGATATCTACTCTTTCCGTCTGGCGAAGCCCTAATGGTAGCTGTATATGCCTATGGCAGGAGTGCAAAACATACTGGCTGATACGCCAGGTCGAAGCCGCATTGGCAGGCTGCGGGGAAACTCGGTTTATACATCAACCCCCACTGGAATCTCGCAGAACGGCATTGATGCCACAATAGCCTCAGGATGCTCAAAAAGGCCACGGTTCTCACCCTCCCAACCCCGGCGCGCCAAGACGCGCCGCTCCGCAGGCAAGGCCGCAGCGAGCGACCAAAGATAGTCCTCCCAAGCTCGCCCGTTTACTTTATCCTAAGAGGGTGG
>JANOJM010000401.1:0-3135 GCA_031418735.1 Nitrospiraceae bacterium
ATGCTTGGGTGGTGGTTGGGTCGGCTTCAGTACCGATTGCGGGAAATAATACCGATATTCCCTGCTTTCCTCAACGTTCTTTTCCTGATTATGCGCGTACAGGTATTTCTTTGCATCGTCGAGATGACGTTCGCCGATTTCGTACAGCCGTTTCTTGTCGAACAACAAGGTGCGCTTATCATGAGTTGAGAATTCGTACATCTTCGTCATCGCCAGCGCGTTGACGGGACAAGCTTCGACGCAGTAGCCGCAAAAAACGCATTTCGTAATGTCGATATAAAACTCGCTGGCGTATCGCTGGAGTGGACGCTCCGGATCTTCCAAGCTGATGACTTTGATGCAGCGAGATGGGCAGGCGGCCTCGCAGAGGTCACAGCCGACACAACGTTCCTGGTGATCGTCGTAGCGTAAGAGCGCGAGTGCCCCTCGATGGGTGTCGGGAAGGGTTCGTTGTTCCCGTGGATACTGGAACGTGATGGGCTTGTGGAACATGTGCTTAAACGTCACCTTCATCGCGTCCCAGATCTCATAGAACAATGCGGCTTGGAGGATTTGCTTGATCAGTGCTGTAGCACTCATGTGCGCTTCCTACTCTCTCTTAGGCCTTTTCAATCGTCACGCGGGTCTGCTTAAACGTGGGAACTCCGGTTGTCGGATCGACCTGGACCGACATCAAGTCCTTCACCGGCGGCTCATTAAAATGTTCCGGGAAGAAACAGGTCTGCGGAGCGATGGATTGATCGGGCTGCGCCGCCAATTGCATTGAGCCGCGATCCGATGTGAGACGCACCGTCGCCCCCTCACCCACGGCTAGCCGTTCCATGTCTTGGGGGTTCATCCTGAGCCGCCCTGTATTAGGGGCGATGGTAATAAGCCCGGGGGCTTTGGTGGACATCTTGCCGGAATGATACAGGACTTGTCCCAGTATCAAGGCGAAGGGTCGCTGGTTTTTGGAGTCGGATGGAGCGGGAGCTCGATAGCGAGCCCCCACATCCTTGGTGTAGTTGCTTGAGAGATAGTGGTCCACTGCCGGCACAACCTTGCGTGGTTGTCCAAGGTTGTAGTACCCGGGCAGCAACTTCATAATCTCGGCTTGAATATCGTTCGAGGACTCATACCCCCATTGACAGTCCAGTGCGTTGGCCAGCGCCGTCATGATGTGCCAATCCGGCAAACTTTCCCCGATTGGATCGATGGCCTCGCGGACGCGCAGGACTCGGCCTTCCAGATTGGTGAAGGTGCCGTCTTTTTCCGCAGAGGTGCAAGCCGGCAGCACCGCATGGGCCATCTGCGCCGTCTCGGTCAGGAACGGATCCTGGACGACGAGCAGCTCGAGCCGATCCAGCGCGGCACGGACCTCCATCGATGCGGGCAGCGTGGCAAGCGGGTTTTCACCGATGACATAGAGGGCGCGGATCTGGCCGCTCCTGCAGCGATTGAGAATCTCGACGAGATCCGCCCCGGAGTTGGCCGCCGGGAGCGTGACGTCCCAGGCCTTGGCAAAACGGTCGCGAGCGGTTTGATCGCTGAACAAGGCTTGACCGGGGAGAAATTCCGGTGCGGCGCCCATGTCCACAGCCCCCTGCTCGTTCGGCTCTTCAGTGACTGTATTTACCCCGCAGCCTGGTTGATCCAATTTGCCGGTGATCCAGGCGAGATCAATCAGTTTCAAGACATTCTGGTACCCATCGGGCCTGCGGACAATTCCTTCAGCGCAGAGGATGATGGACCGGGGCGCTTCGGCAAAGATCGTCGCAGTGTCTTTCAATGATTCGACCGACATGCCGGTCTGCGAAGCCACCTGCGCCAGTGAGATGTGGGCCACAGACGTCTTGAGGGCTTCGAAGGCCAGGGGGTGTTTCTTGACACTGATCTCGTCGATTAAGTCCAACTCCAGGGCGGCTTTCACGAGTCCGTCGATCACGAATCCTTCCGTTCCTGGCGTGATCAGGACCGGATGGGATGCGAGCTTGGCCATGTTCGTGACAGCGGAATCGATGACCACCACTTGCGCTCCATAGACGCGAATGGCTTCCTTGATGCGCACAGCTGTAAGCGGATTGGTCTCGGTGATGTTGGAACCGATGAGTATCACGGCCTTGGCTTTTGTCAGGTCTTCCCAGTCGTTCGGGCTCCGCCCGATCCCCAAGGCATGCCGGGAGGCATGGACGAAGTTCAGGTGGCCGTAACGCGCACTGCTGTCGAACTGGTTGGTCTGGAACCCGGCGCGCATGAGTTTCTGGAAGAGATACAGCTCTTCGTTGGTACAGCGGGCGGTGATCAGGCCGGCAATCGCGTCTGGTCCGTGCTTGCGCCGGATTTCTGAAAACTGATCAACCACCTGGTGCATGGCTTCGAGCCAGGGGGTTTCGACGAGCTGATTACCCTTGCGAAGGAGTGGTTGCTTCAGACGTGCGGCGCTATCGATGTACTCGAATCCAAATCGTCCCCGCACGCAGAGCCCGCCATGCCCTTTGGCCGTGTCGGCCCGGTCACCCCATTTGTTTTTCCAGGACAGAGGCGAGGTCACGCGAACGACTTCCGCGTCCTTGGTCTCAAGGTACATCTGGCAGCCGTCCCCGCAGTAGTTGCAGGTCGTCGTGGTTTTCTTCATCTGCCACGGCTTATATAAATATTTAGAAAACTTGTTCGTGATGGCGCCGACCGGACAGACGGCAAGGCAGTCCCCACAGAACTCGCAGGACAGTGCGAAATCTCCCTTCGGCACAACCTGATTGAACCCGCCCTTCTTCATGAACTGGAGCGCGTCGATCATCAACACGTCTTTACAGACATTGATGCATTCCGCGCAGGCGATGCAGCGGTTCATGTTGAAATCGAGCACCGGGCTACGTGTGTCTTCAGGAATAAACTTCTGTTTCGCGTTGGCCAAGTTCGTGACCCCGTGCTGGAATGCCATGTCTTGCAGCTCGCAATGGCCGTCGGCATCGCAGACGGGGCAGTCAAGTGGATGGACCGAGAGATGTTTTTCCACTGCCTTCTTCCGCGCTTGGAAGAGTTCGTCTCCGTCGGTTTTGATGATCATGCCGGCCGTCGCTTTGGCGGTACAGGAACGGACCGGCGATTTCTTCCCTTCCTGCATGACCAAACACATGCCGCAGGAGCCGAAGGGGT
>JANOJM010000402.1:0-1684 GCA_031418735.1 Nitrospiraceae bacterium
CACGGACAGCCTGGCCGACATGCCGACAAAACGGATCGAGGACGTCCTGTGGGCCTATCGCGATCGCATGATCGATTTGAAGAAAGACGTGCGATTCCGATACATCCTGATTTTCAAGAACCACGGAGCGTCAGCCGGCGCGACGTTGGAGCACAGCCACTCACAACTCATTGCCCTGCCGATCATCCCCACCAGCGTCCAGGAGGAGATCGACGGTTGTCGGGCTCATTATGTTCAGAAAGAACGCTGCATCTACTGCGATATTATCCGACAGGATCTCGCCGACGGCGATCGCATCGTGGCGGAAAATCCCGAGTTCCTCTGTGTCACCCCCTTCGCCCCGCGCTTTCCCTTTGAAATGTGGATTCTCCCTAAACGCCATGCCGGGTACTTCGAAGAAAGCCAGAAGACACAATTCGAATTCCTTGCGCCGATTCTCTCGGAGGCGCTCCGGCGGATGGACAAGGTTCTCGCGAAGCCGTCTTATAACTTTATTCTCCATAGCTCCCCCCTCCATGAAAAGACCGGGGATTTCTACCACTGGCACATCGAAATCATTCCGAAGCTGACCCACGTCGCAGGGTTCGAATGGGGCACAGGGTTCTACATCAATCCGGTGGCGCCGGAAGAGTCGGCGAAGTTTCTGAGGGAGGCATCGCTATAAGTGCCTGTCCGCTTTCGTATCGAGGATCCTGTGCTCGCGGGGCCTCTGCGGCACATTGAACAGCTCATTCGCCGTGCCGGCGGACGGATGTGGCTGGTCGGTGGCTGTGTACGCGACCTCGTACTTGGCCGGCAACCGCACGATCTGGACATCGAAATTTCCGGGCTGCCGCCTGGCCGGCTCCATACGCTGCTCACAGAACATTTCTCCGTGCAGTTCGTCGGCAAGACCTTTGGCGTCTTCAAGTTGCAGGGCCTGCCCATCGATATTTCCATTCCCTCCCGCCTGCTCACCGACAACGAGCCCGCCACAGGACAGCTGAGACAGTCCGATCCCGACATGGACATCGACGAGGCTCTGGCGCGGCGCGATTTCACCGTGAATGCAATGGCCTGGGATCCGGACACGCTGGAGTTCCACGACCCCTTCAACGGCCGGGCCGATCTCGATGGGCACATACTCCGTCACATATCGGATCGTTTCACCGAAGACCCGCTTCGCGTCTTGCGCGGCATGCAATTGGCTGCACGGTTTGGGTTGACCGCCGCGCCGGAGACAGTGGCTCTCTGTAAGACCCTGACCCAAGACGGGCAACCGAGCGAACGGCTATGGGAGGAATGGAAGAAGCTCCTGCTCCAAGGTGTCAAGCCATCCTTGGGTCTCCAGTTCTTGAGCGACTGCGGGTGGCTTCGATTCTATCCGGAACTCGCGGCGCTGCAAGGCTGCGCGCAAGACCCAATCTGGCACCCGGAGGGTGATGTCTGGATCCACACGCTCCATTGTCTGGACTGGTTCGCCTTGGAATGCACCGGCAACCAAAATGACGACCTGATCACAGGCCTCGGCATCCTCTGTCATGATTTCGGCAAACCTGCCACGACCACCACGGACTATGGACGCATCACGTCGCGCGGCCACGATCAGGAAGGAGAGGCCCCGACGAGACGCTTTCTCGAACGGTTGACGAACCAAGAAGATCTCATCAACGAGGTCATTCCCCTTGTGCTCTACCACCTCCGC
>JANOJM010000403.1:0-2063 GCA_031418735.1 Nitrospiraceae bacterium
ACGGAATTTGACAAGGTTTCGACGCGGGAAATCAAGCGGGTACAGCGAGAGCTGAATGACCGTCCCCGCGCCGTGCTACAGTGGCAGAAACCAACGGAGGTCATTAATCACCTCGTTGCGTTAAATGTTTGAAACCAAGTAAGCATTACCCTTTCGAAATGCTGGCGGGATTTTTCAGCATCCTGCCACGTTATTTTTCCGGGTTTCGGACCGCCGCCACCGCGCTCGCGAACGCTAGCAGGCTCTTCCGCTCGTCGTCTTCAAGCGCCAGCAGAAGATGGGCCTCCTCGCCATGCATCAGGCGAAAACTCAGAAACGGTTCTTCGCGGCGTTTCTCTTTGTTGTCCCACATTGCATCGATCAGCTGAACCTTGTCCAACTGGCCAACCGATACCACGTCGTAGCGAAAATACGAATCGCCGATGACCATGTCGAACAGCACGTTGCCGGCAGTGAGGAGCAGCAGATTAAAGCGCCCCTGATCTTCGTAACCCTCCGGCAAAAACTTGTTGATGTGGCAGCGCGCGACTTTGCGATCCCCCAAGGCTGCACGGAACTTTTCTTTGAGTGCCGGGTAATCGATCTGCATGGCCTTCTCATCGAGCCCCGTCGCCGCCGCAGCGGCATTTTGAGCCTGTTCAAAAATCTCATCCGCTGACATCAACCCTGCCATCTGTGTAGTCCTTTCATCCGAGCACAATTAGCTAGCCAGACGTCTGGCCTTTACAGCCCTGGCAACGCCGACCAACCCAAGGCCGGCCCACGCAAACTCCAAGAAAATGAATCCAACCCGCTGATCCTCAATCGCAACAATCCCTAGCAGCAACGACCCGACGATGTTCAACGCAAGATATCCAGCGTTCAGTTCACTCCAGACCCCGCTCTGAATCAGGCCATAGGCAGACAGCACCATCAAGGCACCCAACACAGAAATCAGCTGCAACAGCATCACGCACCCCGCCCAAGCCTCGCATGCACACAAGCGCGCGCAGCGATTGTGTACCGTAACTGGCCACCTATCAAGATTTCAAGAGGACTTTCGCAGATGCACTCACTTACTTGGCGGATAGACGATGGGAAAACCGCGTGGCGCCGGTCTCGTCGAGGATTCTGACGTCGAATGAGGACTTCGTGACTTGCACCAGGCCGAAATTCATATACCCGCCTTCATTCATCAACCTGGTCGGTCGCAATTCCATATTGGCCGGCGCCAGTCGGCCAGGCGCGGCGGACAATGGACCAGCCACAAACTCATGGAAATCAGGAATCCCGTCACCGTTCGGATCGTATTCATTCGCTTGCACATAGTGAACATCGCCGGCCAGGAACACCACGTTCTTCACTTTTTGGCCGAGAATGAGGTCCACAATCACCTGACGCTCCCGTTCAAACCCTGGGATGCCAGGCCCCCCGGCCCAGCCATCGTTCCCGGAAACGTCGGCGCTCCCTCCCTTCGGAATGGACAGGGGCACCGTGGTCACAATCACTTTCCATGTTGCAGTTGACTCGGAGAGCCCGTTCAACAACCACAGAAGCTGCCTCTCTCCCAACATCGTCTTCGCCGGACCATCTTGATCGGCATTCAGACTCCGATATTGCCTCGTATCGAGGATAAACACTTCGAGATCTGCTCCGGCACGCACCTTTCGATGGAGCCGATGGGGATCATCAGGCTCCACGCGGATGGGCCAATACTCGCGCAACGCCTGACGCCCAGCAGGCATCTGGCTCTCAAAGGGCCCTGAAAAATCGTTCCGCACTTCATGGTCGTCCCAAATAGCATAGACTGGAGTGGCCTCCAAAAACCGCCGTAGCGCACCCGCACCCCGTTGGTAGCGATGACGTGCGCGGTACTCGGGTAGAGTCGCCGCCAGAAAGTCAGCGCCAGGCTCGTTCGGAGGAGACAGACAGGGGTTGTCGCCGTATATCGAGTCGCCAAGAAACAGAAAGAAATCGAGGTGCTGGGCATGCATCGCATCGAAGATAGGGTATCCGGCAGCACCACGCCTGCAACGCCCCTGGCCGCCCAGATCGCCACTCCAGGCAAAGGTCACAGGCACATG
>JANOJM010000404.1:0-8964 GCA_031418735.1 Nitrospiraceae bacterium
ACAAGTTCCCGCATTTCCGCATCGTCAGCGACCACAAGAATCGCGCCCCAGTCCTCGATCATGTGGCACTCTTTTTCTAATCTCGTTTATTTTGTTTGTTTGGTTTGTCTCGTTTGTTTAGTTGAATCAGATGAACCAAATCAACCAGATAAACCAAACAAACCAGAATGAGAGGCTAGCCCTTTGCCCTCGAATGGGTCAAGGCTGTTCTGGCGCAAAAAGCCACAGATCGCCTTCCCATCTTGGGAGGAACGCCCCACTATTTGCCTATTATTGGTGGCTCATCTGACTCATGGGCATGGTTGTGCAAAGGTGGGACCATGTGTCTGCGGTCCTACTCTGAAGAGTCTTGTACTTTCCTGTCGTCACTGTCTTCGATGTGTTTGAACACAATGAACCCTACCGGGATTATTCCCGTTGCTGCACCGAGCATCGCGAGCCACACAGCCCAAGGCTTGTTGGGCACGACTTCTTCTGCGAGAAAGTAGGCGGCGATGAGAGACGCGCAGATGAACAAATATTTCGCAAACCAAAGTGGCGCGACAATCAGATCACATAACTTGCGCGCACCGAAGACGATTCCAATTGCCAGCGCCAGCGCGAGAATGCCGCCCATACGAGCCTCATGCTCAATAGATCTGCACCTGTGTCTCGGAAAGCTAGCGCGTAGCATCTCGGAAAGTCCCCTGCGGCGTCAAGGGTACAGTACCCTCCTCCAGCCTTCCCAGTCCCAATCATGATGCCACTCTCTGGAAGGACAGCCTCACGCCCAAGCAGGGCGGTCATGTTCTCCCTATACCGAGACCCGCTCAAGGCACTGTGGCACATCATGGCGTGGGTTATTGACCAGCGTACTCACAGGGTAGGCCATGAGTTCTTCACCCAGATACGGACGTAGGAGAGCTTTGAGCGGCTCTATGTGCTGGAATGTAGGGTCGAGCCACTGGTCATAGAATGCGGGGGCGAGAATGACCGGCATGCAATTGTGAATTGGGGCCATGAGGTCATTAGGCTCTGTCGTGATAATCGCACAGGTTTCGAGCGGTTCTCCATCACCAGATGTCCACTGTTCCCATAATCCTGCCAAGGCGAACGGACGTTGGCTCTGCAATCCAATCCACATGGGCTGCTTCGTGCGCCCTTGGACCTGCCATTCATAGAATCCTGTGGCGACGACGAGGCAGCGGCGTTTTTTGAAGGCAGACCGAAAGGATGGTTTTTCAGCCACGGTCTCTGCTTTGGCATTGATACATTGATTCCCAATCTTGGGGTCTTTGGCCCACGACGGGATCAGACCCCATCGAAGCATCACGAGCGTCCGTGTAGTGCGGTTTGGCTCAATCCGGATGACCGCAATGGGTTGAGACGGAGCAATATTGTAGCGAGGCTGAAAGAGCGACGGGGCAGCGACCTCAAATTCTTCGGCAATGATGGCAGGGGTGGCAGTTTGAGTAAATCGTCCACGCATCTTGTTGTACGGCGAAGGCTAGTCTGACTGTGGGGAGGTGTCAAGGCTACCGTGGAGGATAATGTGCTGTGGCAGATACGAACCGTCAAAAACAGTGATTGTCTTGTCAGGAATGTCTGTGCGTCCGTGTAGCTCGTTGAACGAGGGTTGAATAGTGCCCGGTGGATGCGGGAAGTGAGTCCAGGCTTGTTCCCACCAGAAGTCGGCCCAGAAGGAGCGTGATCCCGGTAAAGACACTGCTATTGACCCAGCCGGCAAAGGACTGTGCTCCGAGCAAGACACTGATCGAGCTGAGAAGCCAGATGCCCACTCCAATCGCCAGAAGATACGCGAGCCGTGTCGTGTCAGCCGCCCTGAGTGCAAGAGCCACTCCCACCGAGCCCATGAGCAGTGCAAGCAGAGGATAGGCCACGTGATGGGTCTGTGGCGTGATGCCGGCGAAGGCCATCGCCAGCCCCGACACAAAGGTGATGCCATAGGCTATGGCCACCGCACGTACAATTGGTCGCCATGAGATGGGCGAATTCCTGTCCGTCATACGGCTCAGGATACGACTATCACTGAGGGACCGCTATCCTACAGAGTGGGGGGATGGGAGGCTGATGTTCTTCATATTTTGAAAGACGGTATCGCGCGCCGTCGGACTGGTGACCCGATCGATGCCAGGATACAGCACCCGCTCTTCTTTCATATTGTGAGAACCGAGTAGATTCAATAACGACTGTTCTTCTTGATCGCTCTCAGGATTCTGTTCTGCCGCCTTCCGGTGAATCGCTTCAAGCTGCTGCTCATTTTGCCGATGCTCCGACCGCATCACAGAAGTCGCTCCGCCTTCAGTGATACCGGTTTCCTTCTTCCATAGAGGAAGCAGCAGATCCTCCTCCCAGACAATATGGCGCTGCAAGCCGAACTCAAATTCCTTGAATGCCTCCTTGGCCTTGGGAAAGTCAGACCGCTTCAACTGTTGAAAGGTCTTGAACAATTCGTCCAATCGGTCATGGTCCTGCTCATAGAATGCGGTGATCGTCTTTTGTTCACTCATGATGGTCCTTATTCATATAAACGAAGAGCATATGGCAGGGAACAGGAGCTGATAGCTAATGGCTAATAGCGTATAGCATGAACAAAAAAAGTTCTGCTTGTCCGCACGTACAATCGGCCATACGCTATATGCTCTTTTCTTCGGCTAACGTCTCAATGGTGCTTATGGTGAAGGTCATGATCATGTCCTTCGCCCATTTTCGTTCCCGCCCCGACAGACTTTGGCTTCAGCGGAGTAAATTTGGCAGCATAGGCGTCCTGCTCAGGCAACTTGACGAATATCACAATCACGGTCTCCGGATTCATCTGAAACTCGCCCCGCCCCGTCAACCTATTCTGTGGTAACGGCTCCAACTTGACTGTCATTTTACTTCCGGCCTTACCCTGCTGAATATTCGCCTTGGCCTCTCCACCCTCAGTTTGTATTTCTTGACCTGCGTGATCGGTCACATGGAGTACCAGCTCTCCCTCCTTGGCAACAAGCTCCAGATGATAGGGACCGGCCGCACGGACTTGCCCCCCATGTGGCGTCTGCATCGCATCCAGCAATTCATCGGTATGTGCCCAAACTGGCTGCAACATCATCAAGGGAGCAACAAGTACAGCAGTAACAATTGATAACTTCATTTTTATCCTCAAGCTACGAAGTGGAATGGCCGAGAACTTTTCAAAGACATCTTACCCCAAATTATTCATGGATATCGCCGCACAACAACCCCTCACCTTCACAATCCCTCTTGTTGTCCATCCCACCTCTCGATCCGCTGTGTTCCATGCCGCCACCAGGTCCCATCATGCCAGGCCCATGCTCTCCGCTGAAGTTTCGGATGTACTGGATGAGGGCCCAGATCTCTCCGTCTGTTAATTCTCCTCCAAATCCAACCATGCCGGTTCCGGCCGATCCATGTTTAATCACCCAGAAAACTTCGCCTTCCGTCCGATGGCGCCAGAATCCATGGAGCTGGAAATTGCGGGGCGAGGGATTCAGCTGAGCGGCCAACGGCCCATTGCCGTCTCCCCCTTTGCCATGACAGTTGAAGCAGGCGCCCTTGCCGTCGTAGAGCGCCTTACCCTGCGAGACGTTCTCCGGGGATTTCGGCAAGGGGCTCGTGAGGGCGCGCGCTTCGGCCAGCTTGTCGTCCGGCACCAGCTGCTGCATCATGTGCCGTTCGGCGGCCCCGACGGAAATGGCAAAGGAACCCACGACGACCAGCAACGGAAACATTTTCAGCTTCATATAGCCGTCCATTGTGCCAAGACCACGCCACGATCAAGAGGAACCGGCTGTCGTGAGGCTCCGGGCCCTGATGCTAAATGCCACAGAGCCAACCATGTAATTGTTGCGGGATGCCACAGACGACTGGCGAGGGACAAGGAGAACATGCCACGGCCAGACAGCCGCAACAGACTGTCGAGATGGGAAGGGGTCGCGATCAGAAGTTCGAAGATTTTAGGGGCTTCAAACTTCTGACCGCACCTTTCTCATCTATCTAACCAGGCAAGAGTTACTCTTTCACAATCACGCCGCACGCGATACGGGGTCCGCCTGGTGCATCCTTGGTCGCTGGGTCCGGCAGATACTTATCGTCGAACTCATGGATGATGAACGCGCTCCCATCCTTATCGAACAAGGTGTTCAGCCCCTCAGACAAAGTCACCCGGCTCGTGATTGTATACAGCGACCCGTTCCGATCGTCATTCACTGAAAGGTTCTGCAGGTCGCCGAGATGGTAGGGATGGTTCGCTAACCCGGATGTCACATTCGCCTCTGGATTGATTGCCGCATCCACATTCCCATCATAGTGCCCCTTGGCCGCTGCGAAGGGTTCGCAGTTGCCGACTTCGTGAATGTGGATCGCATGGCGTCCCGGCTTCAACTTGCTGTCCGCCGTGCCGGTGAGCTTCAACTTGATCGTGACGCGCCCTTCATATTTCTCATAGAGACTCGCCTCTCCCGTAATGCCGGGGCCGGCAATGATCGCCTTCGCGTACACAGGTTTTTCGACCTTGCCTGTGTAATAGGACGAGCAGCCGGCGAGCGGCACCAATGCCGACACCACAATCGCAGTTCCCACAAGTATCCGATTCATGCATCCTCCTTGGTTATCCGATTCTCCGAGCAAACGGCGCACGAGGATCCCCCCCCACAGCCGTAGCTCATCTGCCGAGCAGGCATCCTAGCAGACCACTAAATAATTCCGCCAGCGGTTCTTATTCAGTTGGTCTATTCAATCTATCTTCCTTAACTGGGGCTTTGCGGGCAGATAGTGAAGCGAGATTGGTCTCCGACTTCTGACCTTCGGCCTTCAGATCCCGCTTGTCACGCGCATTGTAATAGTTCGTATGGGGTCCCCTGAACCTTGTGCTGATGATGGTCTCGCATTCATACTAGGCGCGTTAATATTCATGGTGTGATCGTCATGCAGAAGAGCCCCCACATCGCTGGAGACACAGGCCGAGTCCTGAAATATCTTTACGCCTTCGGCTATGTTCTCATCGCGGCAATCTTGGGTACATCGTTTCTTCCCACAGCAGCGGCGAATGAGGGGCAGAGTCCTCTTGAGAACATTGCCGCGCTCGCCGGCAACGTTCTCATGCTGACCGTGGCCGAAGGCCCCTTTATCATGGGCACCACCCGCGGAAACCACGAGCCCTTCAGCTTCGATCTCCAGTATGACGACACAGAGCAGCCACAGCGTCGAGTCTGGCTCCATCAGTATGAAATCGATCGGGATGAAGTAAGCCTGGGAGAGTATTTGCTGTGGCTGCAACAGCAACAACGCCACATCCCGGAGGAAATACGGAAACTGATCGATCATGTCACGACGATCCATGCCATGCGGCCCGAGACATTGACACGTTGGCCGGCACTCTATGTCACTTGGGCTGAAGCCTCGGACTTTTGTCACGCACGTGATAAACGGCTCCCGACGGAAGCCGAGTGGGAAAAAGCCGCGCGGGGGGACGGCGGCAATCTGTTTCCTTGGGGGCAGAAAGCTCCCACGCCGGCGTTGGCGATGTTCGGGCAATATCACGCCCACGAAATTCCCATCGTGGCTGCTGTCGATAGTGGCAAGGAGGGCCGCAGCCCCTATGGCCTGCATCATATGGCGGGCAATGCAGCCGAGTGGGTCGAAGACTGGTTTGGGATCGATTACTATGCGACCATGCCTGATCGCAATCCCCACGGACCGGCCAACGGCCGATACAAGGTCGTGCGTGGAGGATCGTGGAAGAGTAAGCCGGCTTTATTACGAACGGCCACCAGAAGCGGGGCATCGCCAAATCAGCGCGCCGCAACCATCGGGTTTCGTTGCGCGCGATCCTCGCAATAGTAACGACCCAGGTAGATAGGCTGAAGGGGCACAGGCTGAAGGCTGAAGTGTTCGGAACTCGGAACTCCGACCTTCAGCCTGAATCCCTTCAGCCTAGTGCTTTCAGCCTGAACACCTGAATCGTTACGAAATTACATGAGGACTCGAATGATCCAGACTTGCCTACTGATCGCGATTGCAATGAGCCTTAACCTGACGGCCCAGACCGCTTTTGCCGCTCCGCCTGGGAACGAAGAACGGGCATGGAAAGTCTATACGAACGCCCGCTTCGGCTTCTCCGTCCGTTATCCTGAAAACTGGCGTCTTGGAAACCCGCTATCGGATGGAGTCGGTGTGACACTCCACCCTCCTATCGACAACAGTCTTGTCGCGTTATCCGGCCACATGAATGTCTTGGAGGGGAAGAGCCAGGATGGGCGGCAGACGCTCGATGAATTTGCCATGGCCCATCGCCGCATTATCACGGAACTCTTCGGCAAGAAAACGATCAGGGTGAAGTGGCGGCAGGATCAGGAGATGTCGCTGGCCGGATTCCCCGCAAAACAATTGACATTCACGTATTCGGATGACAAACAGGGCAACATGATTGAACACCACATCTTTTCACTCGGCCGCAACGAAGGTCGCGGAATACGCATCAAAGTGCCGCTCTCGGGAGAAGACCGAGTGATGCCGGCGATCACCAGAATGCTGCAGACCTATCAGCCTGGGCGAGATCAGAACGCGGTCAGCCCTCTGATACCGAAACCAGACGCTCCATAAACAACGCCGCGCTCGTGAAGCGTCGTTCGTCAGAAGAAAAGAGCATATGGCGTATAGCCAGAGCTGACGACTGACCGCTCATTCTTTTCCTGCCATCAGCTATAAGCCATACGCTCTTATCTCCAATGAGCTACGCTTCCCCCGTTGGCTACTGTTGCGTTTCCACTGGCGGGTTTGCCCTATCCAATCGTTGCGGGAGTTCGAATAAGAACGGAGATTGCTTGGTGAAGATCACATGGCGAAACTCCTCCGACCAACTCCCTTCTTTACTCACCGTCTTCACCGGAAACCGCTGAACCTTGGTCACCCATTGATAGTATCGCCGAGTTTCCCCATTCTCTGCGACAGTGACGTCGAACAACTCAGTGGGATAGCCGTTCAGCATCTGATCACCGACAAATTCGCGAGAGAGTTCCCCTTCCATCGTCTCACTCACCACCAATCGATGCTCGTCAGCAATAGGCGTCTCGAGATACTGCCGCCGTCTAGACAAAATAAGCCAGGAGCTCTGGCGGTCCATCCTCACAATGATGATGCTGGCTCCTCCTTGCGGCTGGGCAAACTCGAATCGCCAGCGATCGTCCTTGGCATTAACATGAGCCGTCACAACTTTCTTCCCACTCTTGACGATCCGCTCGGCGGAAAAATCAAGCGCCGTCGCATCATGAGCCGTGACGACAAGCGCGAATAGTGTCAGCCATCCTACGAATAACTGAGGCTTTTCCCTGTGCCCCCTCTTTCCCATACAGTGTATCTACCGCACGGATGAGTTCTCCTTCAAGAGCATCTCTCCTCCCATCCACAGGAAAAGTAATGGGACAGGCACCGACGCAGACGTCGGAGCCAGTCCCCTAGCATCACCCATCCGCAAAAAAGAACGGGAGAATCCGGACGCGATTCTGTGGATTCCCCTGCACCGATTCTCCGTCTACGATCCAAGGCAACCAGCATAATCCAGGAACACTTATGCAATAATCAGCGACCCACCGTTAGGGCTCGCCTACGGTCACCGAGTTCAGTCAGGATGATTTTCCCTATCGAAATACTTATATATGTACATTATGTTTTATCTGTATGTAGATAATATTACAGTATTTAAAAAGCATATGGCATTTTACTGCCTCAGATGAGTAGGATGCTACAGACTTTCTGACTCAAGATGAATACCCACATGTATTCAAGATGCATCGCCCAATAAACCCCCACTTTAGCTCAGCTCCACCTACCTCTACGGTATTTTCAAAAATTCCGCCCTGCCGCAATATCCACATCAGTTACACACACCAACTCACTCATGGGCATCATTTCTTGAAGGAAAGACCGATGCACAATCAAAAGGGAAAAATTGGGAATATTCGTCGAATACTAGAGGGGAAAGCCTGCCCCTTTTGCCATGGGCATCAGTATCAACTCATACTTCGCGGCGACATGACCTTACAAGCCGGCGGACTCTTTGCCCGCTGCTCTCAGTGCCAGCGTCCTCGCGGACTCGATGAAGACATCGGCCGAATACTTTGGATGTAGTCGTCGACCATTATTTCGATAGGAAAGGAACACACAATGAGCGCCCTCTCTTCAGTGGTCCAATATATTAAATATCTACGGCTGCGGAGAGCGCGCAGGAAACAGAAACTTACCGCATTCCTCATGATGGCACACAGCGGTGTCATCAGAGCGAGCCATGTTGAACTCCACTACCTGACACCCATTGCCCGCAATCCCAGCTCCCGATCTCAGCCGGCTGCAATCGGGCTTCCCCTGATCCACACGATCCCTTATCGGTCATCGGATCACGAAATTACACAAACACCCCAATGGGCGCGCCGCATCACATCCTCAATCGACCAACTTTTGGAACATCGGCCGAAACTCACTGGAACGGAGAGTTAGCATCTATTAGCCATTCCTGTCTTCCTCCGAGAGTTTTTCTCGACTCACCTCGCGAATCGCTTGTACCTCTCACATGGCCTGGGGTAAGATCACAACTCACTTGCTGGTATTCCTAGTAGCCTGGATTATTCATGAATGCCGTCGCGAGGCGTTCGAGACCGAAGCCCGCCGGGGCTTCTCGCAAGTGAGGCCGACGCAGGCGTACAGGCAGTCCGTTGAGGAGGCCGAACGAGAAAAGCCCCGCCGGGCAAGAGGATCGGACGAAATAATCATGAATAGTCCTGGCTAGAGACATCGACCTCTGTCGCAGATCATCGGGAACCCCGCATAGAGCTGAGATCAGTGGAGAGGTGGCCGAGTGGCCGAAGGCAGCAGTTTGCTAAACTGCCGTAGGGGGAAACTTCTACCGAGGGTTCAAATCCCTCCCTCTCCGCCACAGCCTAGCTGGTTCATTGGTTGCTTTGGTTT
>JANOJM010000405.1:0-2067 GCA_031418735.1 Nitrospiraceae bacterium
CACCTTGTGACTCATCGTCCGGAGTTCGTCAATCAGCGGTGGCAAGTCATGGTTCATTTTGGCGAGAAGCTGCTCGGACTCCGCCACGGTCTTGCGAATTTGAACCAACATGGGCACGAGAAAACCCACCAGCACCGCAAACGCAACAGCCACAAGGATGGCTGCGATTTCAACGAATGTCATATGAACCTCCGGGCTAGGGGCACGAGGCTAGAGGCGATAGGCCAGCAGTTTCTTCCCCTAGCCACTGACCCCTTGCCCCTCGCCTGTTTCATCGAATAACTGGTTTCTTCATCCGCCATTGCGTGTTCTGTTCGTAGGCATAGGCCGCACGCAAGAGCGTCTCTTCTTCGAAAGGCCGACCGATCAACTGCAACCCGATGGGAAGCCCCGCCTGACTGAATCCGCAGGGTAACGAAATTGCCGGCACACCGGCGAGGTTCGCAGAAATGGTGAAAATGTCCGATAAATACATCTGAAGCGGGTCGTCGCTCTTCGCTCCAAACTTGAATGCGGGTGTGGGTGTCACAGGCGTCACGATGAGATCGACGTCCTGAAACGCCGCCTCGAAATCTTGGCGAATCAACGTTCGTACTGCCTGAGCCTTGCCATAATAGGCATCATAATACCCGGCACTGAGGACATAGGTTCCCAGCATGATCCGCCGTTTCACTTCCGGCCCAAAGCCTTCCTGCCGCGTCTTCATATACAACTCGAGCAGGTCTTTGGTCTCTTTAGCGCGAAGCCCGAACTTCACCCCGTCATACCGCGCCAGATTCGAGCTGGCTTCGGCTGTGGCAATCACATAATAGACGGCTACCGCCGCATCTGTCCGCGGCAACTGAATTTCTTTGATCTCCCCGCCGAGGACTTTCAATTCCTGAATCGCAGCCCGCACGGCCTGTTCCACTTCAGGGTCCAACCCCTCCGCAAAAAACTCAACCGGCACGCCGACCTTCAGTTTCTTGAGATCTTTTCTCTTGAGCGCCTTCATATAGTCCGGCACCGGGACATCGGTCGAGGTTGAATCCAACGGATCGTGACCGGCAATGGCTCCAAGAAGGAAAGCCGCATCCCTCACATCTTTTGTAATCGGCCCGATTTGATCGAGCGAAGAAGCAAAGGCGATCAACCCATACCGTGAGACCCGCCCATAGGTCGGCTTGAGACCTACCACCCCACAGAACGCCGCGGGCTGACGGATCGAGCCGCCAGTATCGGACCCCAAGGCTGCGACACATTCGTCGGCTGCGACAGCGGCTGCGGACCCTCCGCTGGATCCACCAGGCACACACTGCAGATTCCAGGGATTGCGGCTGGGACCAATGGCGGAGTTCTCGGTTGATGATCCCATTGCAAATTCATCGAGGTTTGTTTTCCCGAGCAACAGATACCCCTGTGCGCGCAGTTTGGCTATCACCGTCGCATCGTATGGCGGAACGAAGTTCCCGAGCATACGGGACGCGCAGGTGGTGAGCACACCCTCGGTACAAATATTGTCTTTAATCGCCAACGGCATACCCATCATCGGCAAAGTCTTACGCCACCCTTTCAAGGAATTATCGAGCGCGGTTGCTTGCGCAACCGCTGCATCTTTGACTTGTGTGACGTAGGCCTTTACTTTGGGTTCCACCTGGCCGATCCTCAAGCCATAGGCACGCACGATCTCCACGGCCGTAACTTCTCCGGCAGTGAACTTCTCATGGAGCTCGTAGAGTGACAGCTTGTGAAGCGACATCAGCGTTTCGTCTTTCCGGCAACAATCTTGTTCTTCTCGTTGACTTGAACGATCTTGGGGACATGCCGCTTGATTTCCTCGTCTGAATAATACTCATAACAGAAGATGATAATCTGATCGCGGACCGCGCCTTTCCGCGCCGTTGGCCCATTGAGGATGATCTCGCCCGCGCCCCGTTTGCCCGCCACGGCATAGGTCATGAACCGCTCGCCATTATTCAGATTGGAGCAGACGATCGCCTCATAGGGCAAAATCCCCGCTGCCTCCATCAGATCCTCGTCGATCGTCAGACTACCTTCGTAGTCGAGACACGACTCCGTTACCGTGGC
>JANOJM010000406.1:0-3938 GCA_031418735.1 Nitrospiraceae bacterium
GTCCCGCCCATCTCGGCGACCAGCCCCGCTGCCACACCAAACAATGGCGCCATGCCGGGGTCGATGACCGCGACCACAAGAATGTCGCCACGGCAGACACGGCTCCAATCCTCCATCGATCGGACGAAGCGAACCGGTCCCACGACCTGCCCCGCACTGATGGGAATACCCCGGAAGATCCCCTCCGAAGCCACAACGGAGAATGCGTCCGTGCCGCGGAGCACCTCGTTCCAATCGCGAATCGTGTCTGGAACGCTGATCGTGGCGTTTCGGTCTCGCTCGGCTCTACGAACCTGAATCATCCCTTGCCAATCGCTCGATCCTCCGGCTAACAGATCGGCGCGCGCTTCGATCGTCAGGTAGAACACATCCTCCTGCGACGAGAGTCGCCCCTGTTCGACCAGCCACTCGCCCAAGCGAAGCAGGAGGCTTCGTGTCGCCGCCGAGTAGTACATCAAATGATGCCGGTTCGCTTCCCTCAGGGCAAAAAACCGGCAGAGCCGTCGATACCACCAGGAAAAAATAATCCACCGGTGGAATCGCCATCCGAATCTGGCTCGAATCTCTGCAAGCGCCCGCTCTCGTACCATGGTTTGGCGTTGAAGAATACCAGCCGGAGAAGCGCTGGTCTGAGCCAAAATCTGCGTTCGTAATACCGTCAGCAACAGTTCAGGCTTGTCTGCAAACCGAGGCGACATGGGGTCCGACTCACCAACCCCTCGGTGGCCGTAGTCATCGAGATACCGGTTAAAGGCACGGAGCACGTCGGTTCCTTCGAGCTTGCGACGAGCCTCAACCGGATTCCAGCCCTCTTCGGTGAACAGCGAAGTCACTGACGGGTCACGCCGAACCATCTCCACAATTTCTGCCAGCTGGATAATCTGCTGCGCGCTGATCACCGATGCCTGACCCTGCAGCGCCCCGTTCAGTAGAGATCTCCAATCTCCGCCTAGCCAGCGAGGCAGTAAGCCGCCTAACACCTGCAGGCAATGCGCGACCCCGCCCGCGGTGGCAAATGTCAGTTCCCGTTCATCGAGCCATTTTGTGATGGCATCGAGACGAAGGGCGATCTCTTCGCCTGAGAGAGATCGAAGCCGATCGGCGCGCTGCTCTGCCGCCATCGCTTTCATCTCCGCGAACCAGGCCGACCCATGGCGCACCGCCTTTCTCATCTCAGTGATCATCACAACGCCGGCGCGGGCCACCGCAAACCACCCAAGCGGGCGAACCTCCGGCGGCCTGGCAAGGATTTCTCCTCCCATCTGCTCCGTCATTAAAGAGGGATCTCCCCGCAGTTGTGCAATGAGAGAGTAAAACAACGTCATATTGATGTAGGGACGTCCCTTGAACGTACGGACCGACGTGACCCCTTCTGGAATCTGGCATCCCATACGCCGATAGGGTGAAAGAATGTAGCGCTCCATGAACTGCTCGAGAAACGACAGGCCAAGTGGGCTCGGCAACTCCGGTAACGTCTCTTTGAAGTTAGCGCGAGACCATTCGCAATCGTCATTGGTCAGCTGCGAGGATCGAGTCAGACCCGATATAGGCCGCGCTTGAAGCAGCCACAGGCCTCGCTCATCGTAGAGCCATTCGAGGTCCACCGGATGGCCGAATGATTGTTCAATCTGCTTGGCCGCACGGGCCAGGGCAAACAGTCGATCATCCGACAAGGTAGCGCGCCCCACGGCCTCATCCGGCAGCGGCACTTCACACAGACCCCGGCCTATCACCCTCAAGGCCTGAGTTTGCCTGGCAATCGTCCGTTGGCTGACCCGGGTGGGCTGACCGTTCTCGGCCATCTCAACCACATACTGGTCCGGCGTCGCGCTCCCATCGACGAGGGCCGCTGCAAGCCCCGCCACCGCATTGACCATCACCTGGGTCGCTCTGCCTGTCAGGGGATGGACAGAGTAGGCCACGCCGGCAGCGCTCGCCTCTAGCAGCGGTTGGATTACGATTGCCATGGCGGGAGGTGGTCCGCTTAATCCCGATGTTGCATGGTAATTCAGAACCCGCTCATCCCAGATCGACAGCCACAAGTCCTTGACCGCCATGCCCATCTCTTCCAGTGGAATACCGAGGCGCGTACGATAGACTCCGGCAAAGCTCGCCCGCACTCCATCCTCATTCGTCGCCGACGACCGCACCGCCCACAGCCCGTGCGGCGCCAGATCCAGCCGGCGGACCTGTTCGATGATCTGAGCCGTCAACTCATCGATCACGTAATCCCGAATGATAATGTGGCAGCGAGAGAGTATCCGTTGGCGCTCAGCCCCGGATGAATGCAGGGCTGCCTGCCACTCCTTCGTTGGAGAAAATCCCGGCATCCTCAGCGTGCGATCATAGGCTTCCGTCGTGATGCAGAGTCCGGCTGGAACAGGGAATCCTCCTGCGAGCAGACGCGCTAAGCCCAGGGCTTTCCCACCGACAAGAGACGGTTGCGTGCAGGCGGCCAAGGGCAGAAGAAGAGGGCGATCCATGAAGTGGATACTACCTAGAGGACAAGAAGGAGGTAAAGGTCATTCACATTGGTGCCGGTAGGACCGGTCATGATGAGCTGATTGAGCCGCTTCAATGCGGGATAGGTGTTGTGCCGCTTCAACGCGTCCTTCAGGTCCACCGAGAAGCGCTGTGCACGCGCCAGGGTACTGCCATCGATCACGGCGCCGGCCGCGTCAGTCGGACCGTCTGTGCCATCGGTGCCGATCGCCACCACCCACACCTTGGCCAGCCCTGCGATTTCCAACGCAGCAGCTGCAGCAAATTCTTGCGCCCTCCCGCCTACTCCCTTTCCAGTGACAGTCACAGTGGTTTCCCCGCCAGCCACCACACAACAGGGCCTCTGCAGCGGTTTGCCCGATTGCACAATACTCCTCGCGAGGGCGCCGAACCGCTGCCCCTCATCTCGCGCCTCTCCGGTTAAGGCAGACCGATGCACAAGGGTTCGCAGACCTGCCTTGCCGGCTGCCTGTGCCACAGCCATAACGGCCGCTTCGTTATTCCCGACGATAAGATGATGGACACGACGAAACAGAGAGGAGCCAGGCTTTGGAGTCTCATCCACAAGTCCCTGATATCCACGTTCGAGATGCAGGCGCACGCGCTGAGGGACCGTCCGCCAAATGCGACGGCGTTTCAAAATTCCGACAGCCTCCTGATAGGTTGTCGGGTCCGGGACTGTCGGCCCTGAGGCAATGGCGCTGAGGTCGTCACCTAACACATCGGACAGAATCAGCGTCACAACGGTGGCCTTCGTCAACTCGGCAAGACGCCCGCCTTTGAGACGCGAGAGATGTTTCCGAACCGTATTGATTTCACGGATACTCGCTCCGCATCGCAAGAGTTCCTGCGTGGTCCGTTGCTTGTCGGCTAGCGTAATCCCTGCGACAGGAGCGGGCAGTAAACTCGAAGCCCCACCGGACAAGAGTACGATCAAGAGGTCTCGCCGGCCAAGTTCTGCGGCCATGGCACTGAGCCTGGCCGCCGCCTGCCGCCCGAACCGATCGGGAACTGGATGACCTGCTTCTGCAACAACAATCCGTTTCGTCGGCACAACATGGCCATGCTTGACCACAATGAAGCCGCCTTGCAATCGAGGGCCCAGCCGCTGTTCTACCGCCTGGGCCATTGAGGCCGTGGCCTTCCCTGCCCCGACCACGACGATATGCTCATAGCGACGCAGGTCATACCGACGCCTGCCAATGACCAGTTCTTCGCCGTTCCTGGAGATAGCACGGCTGACTGCCGTACGGGCGTCTACCGCAGCTAGTCCTCGAACGATTAATTTTCTCAGAAGTGGCCGGATAGGAGAGGGAGGAATTTGCATCACGCTTATACTAGAGGAACTGGGTATTGAGAAACTACTACAAGCACTGAGGAATGTAGTCATTGACAAGTCACGAACGGACCCGCCAGAGCCAGAAGGCTGTTCAAAA
>JANOJM010000407.1:0-6684 GCA_031418735.1 Nitrospiraceae bacterium
GTGATGAGCCTGTCTCTCAAGGGTGTATAGCGTGATTGCCACAACGAATCCCATCATCGACCGGATTACAGGGAAGCTCAGCGATCAATCCCTGCTGTTTCAATACACGATCAAACTCGTCTTGGTCGTCTCCTTCTCGGAGTTGATCCTGTATCGGCTGGTGTCGCGGCTGGGGATGCATCTCAGCAAGCTGGCCCAGGAGCATGAGTGGATTATCCCGACCTTCACGGCATTGACGCAGATCGGGCAGTGGCTGCTCAATGTTGTGGCAATTCTGCTGTTTCTTGCCCTGAGCGTGGCGGGCGTCAATCGGATGGCCAGTCGTGGGTTTACGGGATCGAACAGGATCGTCATCCCCTGTGTTGCGCTCCTGTTGCTCCTCACGGTGGGATTCTTGTTGGTCCCGCCTGCCTTCCTGGGATCCGCGATTTATAACTTGGTGGCGTTGATCGCGTTGATCTGTCTGATAGTGGAGTACCTCTCCACCCACACCGAATGGTCGCATCGCGCGATGGGTATCACCTATCTTCTGGGGGTTGGGGGCTGGCTGTATTACCAGATCGTGTCCACCATCTATAGTTTTATCGGAACTGTGGCAGCTCCGCCCTTGGTCTACGAGGCCCATCGTGGGGGGGAAGGGCTCTTGGTCTTGTCCAGCATCCTGGTGATGTGGGCCTATGGGCAGGGCGTCTCGTTTCGAACGCGCAATCAACGGCAACGCCGCCGTGCCATCTGGTTTTGGGCGACCTCCGTATCCGTGTTTACAACGATGCTGTTTTTAGATTACCTGCTCCATCGGTATGACCCTGCGATGGCCAGTAACATTCGTAAGGCGGCAGACGGCATCGGGTGGATTTTTCAATTCGGCATGGGCTACACGTTTTTCCTCCCGTTTGCGTTCTACCTGACAGGCTTGTTGTGCTGGTCGTATACGGTTATTAAGTTACTCAACATGGGGCGTCTTGCCGGGTATGGCCTTGGTTTGATGTTTATTGCTGGGTATGCGCTCCTGTACTCGAATTTGACACTTATGGTGGTGCTCGGCGCCATGCTTTTGTCCATGGATCGGCAACGGCGCGATACGACGGAGCCAGCGTCAGCAACGAACGCCCCTATGGTCAGTACGCCGGACTCATTGGCAGGCGGACACATTTAATAGACTTTTTACTATTAGGGAATCGTATGAATGAACCAACCGCTTCTGCTACTGAACAAAGCCAGACGATCGTTGACCCCGGCGATCAGCCGCTGAACCCTGACGAAGAAATCGCCGAGATTGAAAAACTCTTGGCGGTCGAGCCAGACGATTTCCAGGCCCGTTGCCGATTAGGTGAGCTGTACTTCAGCAAAGGGCGGATGGACGATGCGCTTGTCGAGGTGAAGAAGTCGATTGAGATGGCGGAGGGGCTCCGCACAGAAATGAATCGGTCGCTCGCCATGTACTACTCGAATTTGGGTACGATTTACGCGACGAAGGCCATGACGGACGAAGCGGAAACCGAATTCAAACATGCGCTTGATGTATTTCCCCATGACGTCCTGGCGCTCTTCAACCTCGGGCGGGTCTACGCCGACAAAAAGAAGTTTATGGAAGCTAAGTCGTATTACGAACGTCTCGTGGAAATAACACCGGACGATCCCATAACCTGGTACAATCTTGCCGGGGTTTATGTCGAACTCGATAATCCCCAAGTCTCGGACTACAATACTATCGACATGGCCATCCAATGCTATGTCCGCACGCTCGAATTGGACCCCAAGCATCTGGAGGGCAGTTTTAAGCTGATGGAGCTGGCGATGAATCACAAGAAGACGGATCTCGCCATCAAGGTCATGGAAGAGGCTGTTGAGCAGAACCCTGAGGAGCCGCTGGCCTACTACAACTTGATCAGCGTCTATGACAAGGCGAAGATGTTCGAGCAGGCCGAGCAGGCGAGGAAGCGGTTGAAGGAACGATTTTCCAAGCGGGTGAAAGAGAGCAGCGCATCCTGATTTTCCTTCGCCGCATACCCCGCAGTTTCCACTCTTCGTAGCCGAAGTAACTGCTTCGACGGAGTAGGCTGCTGTGGGGAGTTTCATTGCCCCATTCATACGGAGGGACACACCATGTTTGGGAGCCTTGGTTTTACAGAGATGATTCTGATCCTCTTCATCGTGTTGATCGTCTTCGGCGCAGGAAAATTGCCGCAGCTGGGGGAAGGAATCGGCAAGGCCATCAAGGGCTTTAAGAAGTCCTCACAGGAAGCGGACGCGATCGAACCGGAAGCCCAAGCAGCCCAGCAGCAGACCGCAGCCGCTCCCCAGCAGGCGGTGCCACAACCCACGGCGCAGGTATCGGCTTCCGTGAAACAGCCGGCTGCGCCGGTTCATTCAGCTTCACGCGGCTAATCAGCCGGAATAGGGCTACAGGATTATGGAAACCGAGCTTCAGCTTGCGATCGGCTATATCGAAACCTTCGCAGGCAACGGCAAGGCCCGGAGTACCGGCGACGGAAAACGGGCGGTCAAGTCTGGAATTCCACTGCCGCATCACGCCGCGCTCGACAAGGACGAAACCTGGTTTTATTTTGCCGAGTCCGGATCCGATCGTATCCGGCGAGTCAATCTTCGGGAAGGCACACTCCATAATTTCGCCGGTATCGGGGAAACCTGCTATAGCGGAGACGAAGGCCTCTGTGGGGAAGCAGGGCTCTATTTGCCGCTCGACGTCGCATTCGATTCCCACAACGACCTCTATATCTGTGATTCCGGCAGTAACCGCATCAGGAAAGTGGACCGTGAGACCGGCATCATCACCACGATCATTGGCACAGGGCAGCATGGCTTCAACGGAGATGGTGCGGCCCTCGAGACCAATCTCACTTGGCCTGCTGCCATCGCCTTTGATCCCGACGACGTGATGTACATCGCCGACACCCAGGCGCACCGAATCCGCCGCTATGATCCCAAGACTGGCATGGTGACGACTATCGCCGGGACTTGGACTGCTGAGGACGAGGCCCGTGAGCAGCCGCTCGTGGCGCGGAATCTGGTGGTACTTTCCGGCGATGCCATCGGCATCGATTTCAGCGACGACCATGGATGGCTCATGCCGGTTTGCTCCGACGGACTGGATATGTCCATGTACCTCGACGATGGAAAGCCCGCGTTCGATGCCTGTCTCTACGATGTCGTCGGGCTCACGGTAAACGGGAAAGGCGATATCATTTTCGTCGACAAGGGCAGTAATCGCGTACGGAGCATCGATCATCGTAGTGGGATTATCTCGACAGTGGCCGGTGTGTGTCGGTACGGTTACGACGGTGACGACAAGCCGGCAATCAGAGCCATGCTCCATGCGCCGGAAGCCGTAGTGGTTGATCGGGAGGACAATCTCTATGTCTCCGACACGATGAATCATCGCGTGCGCAAGGTGGACGTGACGACCGGCCTGATCACGACGGTGGCAGGCAATGGAGACAGCGGTTACGAAGACAAGAATATGGGCGGCTGCGGCGCCGCGCGCTTCGTGGCGAAAGAATCTTCAGGCACGGTGAAACATGGAGACGGACTTCTCGGGGTGGAAGCCGTCGTCAACTCTCCAGTCGGACTCTCACTGGACTCCCAGGGCTATCTCTATATCTGCGAACGGGGCGAAAACAAAATTCGCCGTGTGAAACTCTGGTAGCAATTCGCCAGTAGTCGGGTTGGCCTCGCTCTGCCTGTGTGGTAGCCTGAGCCCATCACGATCTGCTCGCGCCGGTCACCCGAGGATCTTGCATCGTGCGTAAGACGACGAAGACTCCTTCCCGCCTGTTGCTTCTTCTATTTTTCTCTATTCTTGTTGTAGCCGGCGTCTTGGTCGGAATCGGCGTGCCTCTCGTCAGTTCCGAGGGGATGATCATTCGTGCACGTCTTATCGAAGGGGAACTGCCGACGGCGCCAGAGGATGCTGCCTGGGCCAAGGTCTCGCCGATGACGCTTCCGTTGAGCGGGCAGATCATTACCAGGCCAGTTTGGCCGGAGCCGAGCGCGCGAGCCTTGACCGTGCGATCGCTCCACAACGGTACCGAGATCGCATTTCTGCTTGAATGGCAGGACAATACGAAGAACGACCGTTTGACGCCTGGAACCTTTCGCGACGGCGTCGCGATTGGATTGCCGCTCGGCGATGCTCCCTCGTTCTTTTGTATGGGCCAGCTCGACCACTACATCAATATCTGGCATTGGAAGGCCGATTGGCAGAGCGATATCGATCGCCGGGCCGCCAAGACCTCCGAGAAACCTCGTGACGGTGTGCGGACATTTGAAGTTATTCCGCGCCGGGCCTCTTCTGTCGAGGATCTCATCGGCGGGGGCTTTAGTACCTTGACGACCAAAGAGAAGCAGGGTCGGGTTCAAGGGCAAGCTGCATGGAAGGACGGAGTGTGGCATGTCGTCATGAGCAGACCCTTGGTGAGTGAAGAACTAGAGAACGAAGCCAAGTTGATTCCCGGTCGGGTGCAAACCGTGTCGTTTGCCGTATGGAACGGTGAGAACAAAGAGCGGAATGGACAGAAGTCTGTCGCACCCTGGTTTCAGCTTGTTATCGACCCAGTTGCAAAGCTTTAGCAGGATGCTGAAAAGGGGGCGAGGTGGTTGGGACGATCCCCGTGCTCGCGCAACGCGCGGCTTAGGAAAGCCCTCGTTGGACGCGCGCAGTTGGGATCATCCCAGCCACCCCTTAGCAAGGTGATGGTTCGTCTGCGGCCTTGCTGTAAGAGCTTTTTGAGCATCCTGCGGGAGTGTTTCTGATGAGAGGCGGATACGTTGAAGGATGGTCAAGTCAGGTCAATCAGTGCTCATACAAAGGCCCTTCGAAATTGGAGGGCCTTTTCCTTGTCTGTTTGTCTTTGTCTGGGGGTTCTGTGCGGTCTTGGATCGGCGTCGGTGAGTGCGGCGGATCGGGAGCCGATGACCGTGGATGAAGCAGCGCGATTGGGTGAAGAGTTCGGTGTGATGGTTGGAGATGTGGACGAAGACATCAGAAAAGAATTGAAGCTCGAACGAGCGCAGGGCGTCGCGGTGTTCGAAGTAATCGGGAGCTCGCGCGCCGACAATGCCGGGATCAAGGTCCGATCCATCATTAAGGAAATCGACAAAACCGAGATCGGAAACATGATCGATTTCGGGCGAGCGATCAAGCGTGGGATGAAAGCCTGTAACTTTACCGTCGGCACCTATGAGTCGGCCGATCCAGGCGATCCAGTCGGGTGGGGGGTAAATTTCCACTTCGTCGGGTGTAAACGGGATTGACGATGTTACGACGCAAACGGTATTTACAGCACATTGTCGCAGGCTTCCTCTTCGCGCTCACCGTGGGCATTATCGGTCTGGAATGGGGTGTTGCCTTTGCCCAGAAGGCAGAGCCTCAGGCCGACTGGGTGGCAGAGATTGAAAAGATTTTTGTTCGATCGGAAGACTGCAAGCAATGCCACGATCGGCACTATGAAGAGTGGAAAGGCGTGCGAGAACAGACGCCGGATCTCAAAACCTTTGGCCGGGTCGATGCGGCGCTCATGCATGGTACAGCGCTGGAGTCGCCGGTTTTCCGCACGGTATTAGGCGTCTGGCTGCAGACCAATCCGACGGCCGATGAGCGTCGCCGCTGTCTCTCCTGTCATGCACCGTCGACCACCGTGTTCCCGCAACATGTCGACAAGATCATAACCCAGGTATTGTCCGGCAAGCAGCAAGTGGAAGGCATTGGCTGCGCCTCGTGCCATTTAATCAAGCAGGTCAAGCAGACTGCCGACTCTCCGCCTTCGTTCAAGATCGAGCCAGGCAGGATGATCTATGGGCCCTATGCGAATCCTGAGGAAAACCTCGTTCACCCTGCCACGCAATCTGACCTGTTCCGTGGCTCGAACTATTGCGCCTCCTGCCATTTCGATAAAGTGAAAGATGTGATGCAGAAAGATCTGGCCGGTGAGATCTTGCAGGGGACGATTTGCCAAGACTGCCACATGGAACCTTCGACCGGTAGTTCCATTTCGAAGCGCGGCGCCATGACCCGTGCAATTGGCCGGCACTGGTTTCGCGGAGTGGTGGTTCCCGGCGCTCTTATCAAGAATCGCAACGTACAGGCCGAATGGATGCCCCGCGTGGATCTTGAAACGACCAAGTCTGCTTCTGCGGTTGAGGGGACGGCACTGGTGAGGGTCGGCAGCCTCCCTCACAGCTTTCCCGGCGGTGACCCGGTGCTCAAACAGTTCTACCTGATTCTGACTGCCAAAGATGCGCAGGGCAGGATATTGAAGGAAGAAACCAAGCAGTTCGGCTTGCCCTACGACAAGATTCTTCGGGGCCAGATTCCCGATCCCTTCATCAAAGGAGGCCATACGCGGAAAGTTCCCTTCTCCCTTGCGATCCCGCCAGGATCGACTGCTGCATCAATTGAAGCGGTGTTGAACTATGCGTTGATTCCGATGCCCGAACCGGCGCTTAAGGATAAGTATCTCGCTACCTTGGCGACCGACAAAGAGCGTGAGAATGCGAAGATGATTTTCGATGAATATACGCAGCCGCGGCTACTGACGTACCGGGCCAAAACGTTCTAGCCGAATGCTGAAAAAAGGAGTCGGGGTAGCTGGGACGATCCCCGTGCTCGCGCAACGCGCGGCTTGAGAAAGCCCTCGTTGGACGCGCGCAGTTGGGATCATCCCA
>JANOJM010000408.1:0-1626 GCA_031418735.1 Nitrospiraceae bacterium
CCGTTCGCCGGCTACACGCTTGATATGCTCAAAGGCCTTGATGCTGCGACTGTCGGCCAACACCGCTTTTTTGCGCGGGAGCAGAAAGTTCCGTGCATACCCATCTTTCACATCGAGCAGGTCGCCGAGATGTCCGACCCCATCCATCGTCTCTTGTAATATGACCTTCATGCCCCTAACTCCTTCTGTTGGAAAGGAAAAGAGGATACTAGGGGGGGCAGTAAAAAGTCAATTCGCAATGTGCAGACGATGTTCCACTTGAGCAGGATCGTGTGATGATCGTAAGCAGCAGGATACCCAATGCAAGCTGGACAGGTGCAAGAGACCGACCGTATGATGGCGACCGCTCTTCGAAGGCAACAGTCCCAAGAATTTTATGACCGCACGAGACCTTCTCGAAACATGGGCGCTCCGGTATGAAGCCGAAGAGAAGCAAGCGAGCGACACAGCGCTTGACCAGCCAATTACTCTGGTGGCAGGCCGACTTGTGCACACCATCGGTACACTCCATCTGTATGAGTTAACCCTTCCACAGGGCTCGTCCATCGAGCACGACACTCCCCTCTCGATTATCCCTCATGACGACATGGAGCCAATTGAAGGCATCGTGCTGGGCGGGCAAGGGGATGTCGTCCTCGTGCAGGCATTCGATATGATCGGAGAGTCCTGCGTTGGCGTGACCGTGGTTCCCGATCGGGCCGGGATACTGGCCACGTCGGCCAAGCGATTGCGCGACATGCTTGCACGGCCCGATGCCTATCGACTCGGTCCGGCAGACCGCTTGGCTCCCCTCCTTGAGGCGGCAACGGGAACGGAAGAATCTACCGGAGCGGGCGCCGGATCGTCGATCCTCACGAGCGTCTGGGCTGACGAGCTGTCAGTGCGCAGGCAGCGTTTGGCTGCGCTGGCGATCGAACTGATTCGAGCAAATAAACGAATTTTGGTGGTTTGCCCTGATCATCGGGCAGCGGATACACTCGTCGGAGCCATTGCGAAAGCCATGAAAGCCGTGGGGCTTATGTATAAGACATGGGTGAGTCGCTATGAAATGGCATTGGCCCAGCAGGTCGAGGGCATCGGCATTCAGGAGTTGGGGTTCGAAGCGCAGATGCATCAATTTTATGCCAATTCGCATGCGGACAAGGCCGCGCTTCGCTGTAAGTACGATCGATTTCGAGAGTTGACGCCAGTGTTGGCATACAAGAGACAGAAACAAAAGGATCTTGATGAAGTGCGTCTCTTAGAATGGCGATTACTGACGCAGGTCGGCGACCTGCAGGCCAAGATCAAAGAGGTAAACGCCACATTAGCTGAGTATGAGAATCTTCCGCTCTTCAAACGGCTCAGCTTGCAGGCTTTCGGGAAAAACGTTGAATCTCTGCATCAATATCTTGAGTTATATGAGAGCCAGTGCGCCGAGCTGAGAGGAGAACTGGATGTGGCCAAGGCCCGCATCGATGAGCTTGTGCCGGAGGCTTCTGTGCCGAAAGACATGCGGCCGGAGTTTGACGATCTGAAAGAAGAGATCATCCGGCTGGGCGGGACGAAAAAGATCCGCGAATTGCTTTCGGCAGAAGAAGATACGAACCGCCAGGCCTTCATTCAGAATCGGCGGCTCGTAGTCAC
>JANOJM010000409.1:0-4670 GCA_031418735.1 Nitrospiraceae bacterium
CAAGCCGGGTGAGATATGGCTGGCTGACCTTGGGTTGGCTGCCAAGACCCGCCCCGTTCTCATCGTTTCTCACTTCGACCCTGACGCCCCTCGTGCACTTATCACGTACGTTCCGCTGACCACGCAACATCGGGGCAGTCGCTATGAGATCCCTCTAGAAGACCTTCCCTTTTTGCACCAACTGTCCGTCGTCAACGTCCAAGGTATCGGATCTCTGGTCGAACCCCGGTTGGATCGTAAACTGGAACGGCTTTCCACTGCCACGATGGCCAAGGTCAAAGACGCCATTCGCTTCGCGCTCGAACTGTGACGTCGTAACCTCGGCCTCGATCAAAGTGGGACTGGGCGCGTTGACCTGGCATCCAAAGTTCACACTGCTTGCCGTCGGGCGCGTGAAACGCTGGAAAGCGTTGCATAGGAAATTAAGAATGTCCCCGATTCTCGCCCTCGGATCTGAAGGATCTGCCGGGAGTGGTCTACATCAAGTAGAGAGCCACAACATTCCTCTGACCCTTATTTCTCTATTGGGGGAGAAGATTGAGGGACAGGTTCGACGAGCTCTAAAAGACACCCACGCCTAGTTCTTGCGCCGTCGTTCGCCTTTCTCCTACAATATGCCTCCCTGCGAGGCCCGTATGCCCTTCTTGATTCGCCCATCCCGTCGCGTTCCGCTGACCTACTTTCCAGGTTTCATGGCACTCATCACATTCCTGGTGTTGAGTATTGGACCAGCGTATGCGGAGTGGGTGGAGGTTGGTGACAACGGAGCAGGAGTGACTGTATACGTCAATCCAGACACCATTCGTCGCAAAGGGGATCTAGTGAAGATGTGGCATTTGTTCGATCACAAGACCGCAGGAACCTATCAGGGCAAACCGTATTTTTCTATCAGGGCGCAAAGGCAATATGACTGCGCGGATGAGCGCAGTCGGGTTCTTGCGGAGACGGGTCTCTCTGACAATATGGGAAAGGGAGAAGTGGTTTACATCATCACCGGCGAAGGCAAGTGGAGACCAGTTGGACCAGACACTGTTGCTCTGGGTCTGTGGAAGGTTGCGTGCGACAAAGAGTGATCTCGCCGTGCTCGAACGATTCGGCAGAACCATTGAGATGGGGCGACGGGTGGCGACGGGGACGACACGCTACAATTTCGATTTGGCACACGCCGCCGAACAACGCGCTGTAACGGATGCGGACAAGTCTCGTCACTGAACGCGGACGGTTTGCCGCAACACAACGGAGATTCCCAATGCTTCCCAAACTGCTTGCCTCCATCGAGACAACAATGCTCGCCAGGTTTAGAGAGGCCGGCTTCATAAAGCACGCCGGCGACAAAGGCGAAAATCGAGAACACATCTTACGTGACTTCCTGTCGAATCACCTACCCAAGAAGTATGGTGTTGCCAAGGGCGAGATTGTTACGAAGACTGGCCAACACTCGCACTCTGCCGATATCATCATCTTCGACGCCATAAATTGCCCGATCCTCTACTCAGAAAAAACTGCCGTTGTCCCAATTGAAGGCGTCTTCGGCATCATTGAGGTTAAGTCATCCCTATCCAAGGCAGAATTCATTGGTGCAGCCCGTCAAATCGAGGGCTTCAAACGTATGGCCCCAAGAGAACTGGGAGTCATTGAAACTCGACAGTATGTTACGGTTCACCGCGCTTCTCGCCCCTTCGGTATCGTACTTGGATTTGATCTAACAGATAACTCACTGGAATCGCTTTCTGGAAACTGGCAAGAACTCAATCGCGAGATTCATGATGTTAACTACTTTACGAACTTCGCATGCGTTCTTGGGGAGGGTCTCTTGCGATACGAGAAGATCAACCTATCCCTTGGCGAGAAAACTCTACTCCTTGATACCGATGAATTCGTCAATTTCGTTCTCACGCAACATAAGCGGGCAGAGAACAAAGAACATCATGATGAAATAATCCTACGTATTATAGTTGAGCACCTGAAGGAAGGGACATTTGGGCGGTTTCTTGTATATCTTCTGATCTTGCTTTCTCGCATGAAAATCAACGTGCCAGATTTGGGTCAGTACGTCGATCCAGACCTACCGTTGACAGTGGTTCGCGAGTCGTAAATATGGCCAAGATCTCACAAGACGAACTGTGCCCCTGCGGCTCTGGTTCTTTGTTCAGGGACTGTCATGGTCCAAAGGTTCGAACTCGGACGTCACCTGAAATCAAGCAACGGGTAGCACTTACAGTGATCGCAGAACCTGATCCAAACACTTCTGCAGTCTTCGAAAAGACGGGCGAAGGAACGATTCTCTTCCAAGGCTTCGATACAAAAATAGGGCTTGTCTGCGGCACCTGCGCCGCTGTACTTGCAGCAGGATTGCGCCGCGAACAGCTCAATAGCGTTATCCTGCGGTGCAAGCAATGCGGTGCGTTCAACGAAACGTAGCAATTGAGTCCTAACCCTTTGCTCAAGCAGAGACCCACTGCCCAGACCCACGACCACGACAAGTACAAGCGCACCCTTGCCGATGTGCTCTTACCAAATGGGGCGATCCGCAATCAGGAACTTGTCAAACGGGGGCGGTAGAACATATCGGTTACTCCCTGGGCAGCCACTTGCAAAGTTGAGTCTTCATGTGTAAGATACCTTACATATGAAGATGTGTTTGGATAATAAATGCGCGAGGTGAAACATGAAGACGCCGTCCATCGGTAAAACAGAGACGCTCATTCTGACTGTGCTTTCAACCAGAGAGCGGTATGGCCTTGAGATAATCGACAAGGCTCATGAAGTGAGCGAGGGGAAGGTGAAACTGTCCCTCGGAGGGCTTTACACCACGTTGCACCGTATGGAAGAAAAAGACTTGATAGTAAGCCGCTGGGGAGAATCGACAGACGTGCGTCAGGGTGCGCGCCGAAAATACTACAAGGTGACGGGACTCGGGGTCAGGGCGTTGAACGAAGCCACGCGATTGTTTAAAGCCGTGGTTGATTATCAAGGCAACCCCGCTTCTGTGGGTGCCCTATGAACGAAACACCGTATTGGATGTCAACGCAGAATGACCCGGAAAACTTTCCTTGGCAGAGTGGTGAAATGTCCGCCAAAGGAACGGTGTTCTTGGGCCGAATGAATAGGCCCTTCGTGGTCAACCAGTACATCGTGAATTCGTCTTGGCTCAATGCGGCAGCGGTTGCCGAAGAAGGATTCCAGGCTACGATGGCGGCTAGAAGATCACAGATAGGCGGTTGGCATTGTGGAACTACATCTATAACCCCCGGTACTGGATCTATGACATTTGGTCCACACCACACAGACCTGCATGTTTCTAACATCCTCCAAATGAATCGAGCCCGCTCCTTAGAAGGGAGTCACGAAGCCTCTCCGATTCCAGAAAGCCCCGAGGGTTCAACTCCTCACGCAGACCCCTGTATGACAATCCTACCAAAGGCGGACTGGGTAGAGCAGCTATCATGGGCAATTCCCAAACAGGATCGAGAGCAGATCTTTGGCGATCTTTGCGAAAAACGGGTGACGATGGCCGCAGAGGGATACGGCTCTCAGCAGATCATGTGGACTACGCTATCTCAACTTCTATGGTCGATCTCTTGGTGGCTGTGGAGTCGTTTGGGATGGATCGTGCTGCTTTACAACCGAATCAGCGAGTGGTTCAATCCCAATAAGTAGGTAGACGCTGCCTCGAGAGACCTGACACAACGTATGGCCACCAAAAAAACCGTAGGGACGCCGTAGTGGAATGCGCGGGTAAACCAGGGTAACGGCGGGTAACTACGGGTAAACACCAGGCAGCAAGTTTCCCCAGTCCTAGCACGGTGTTTCGTGTGTTTTCAGGGGGTTACGCTGGCCCCCAGGGGCGGGTTTCCTAAACCGTTTGTCGTACGTTCAATTCGTATCGGGGGCACCAATTTTCACCACTCATCCTTATGCCTGCCTCAGTCGTCGCTGCAAGAACTGAATTCTTCTTCTGGTGACATAAAGTTTGCTTGTCTGCTTTCGCATGTTTTCTTGTCACGTTGTGGAGGCTAGGCTAGACTTTCCTCACCTTTATGGCACGAGCAAAAACATCTGAACCGTCCCGGGTGCGCTCCAAAGCCGCCACTGCTGCCGCGATTGAGGAATTCACACGCGGCGCGGGAGAGCTCAAAGAATTTCTCTCACAGGTGGAGGATCTTGGCCGAGAAGGCTTTCCCTATCTTGACGCAGCGAAGGCCAGAACAGAGTTGCAATTTCGTGAATGCATTCGCCGCGCATTTGGTGAAAAATCTCCGGAGTTCCAAGCCCATCGTCTGCACAGATTACTCATGGGTGGCCCTGATGAAACGCGGCAGAGCATTGCCCTGATCAAGTCTCTGATTGCCACGCTGGACCAGAAAAAACTTGAGTTGCAAGGGGGGCCGCCTCTCCAACAGATCCCAGCGGCGCCGCCAGCCTCGTCAATGCCGGCCACCCCGCACTTGACGTTAGTGCCGGCATCAAACCCTGCAGTTCAGATGGCGATGACGCAAACAGGTCCGGTTACACCGCCGCCGGTGGTCAGAGCCACGGATCTCGGTGTGGCCCCAGCGATCGCCGTACCGAGTCCGGCTCCGCTCCCTCCGGCCGCACAGACTTTTTCAGACCCTTGGCAAATGCCAGAATCTCTGAGACCACCCACATCTCTACCTGCAGCAGTTCCG
>JANOJM010000410.1:0-6801 GCA_031418735.1 Nitrospiraceae bacterium
CAATGAACGGACGAACTCTGCGACTTGCTTCACCATGTCCGGTTTCTGCTGGTGCGCGGCGATCTGCTTGACGATGGCGCTGCCGACGATCACCCCATCGGCAATGGCCGCAACCTTGGCCGCGTCTTCCGGCGTTGCAACTCCAAAGCCGACTGCTACAGGAACCTTGGTGACCTTCCTGATTTTCTCGACATTCTTTGCCACATCGTCCAGGTTGACCAGTTTCGCGCCTGTGATTCCGGTCAGCGACACGTAATAGACGAAACCCTGAGACTGGCGTGCCACGAATGTCCGTCGTTCTGGCGTACTCGTGGGGGCAAGAAGAAAAATCAGCGGAAGTCCAGCCGTTTTGGCAGGCCCTCTGAGCGGGCCTGCCTCATCCGGTGGCATATCAGGCAAGATGAGCCCGTCAATACCGGCATGGGCAGCTTCATGACAGAACCGTTCAGGCCCGAATGCGTGAATATTATTGTAGTAAGCCATCAAGACCAGTGGAATCTGAGTTTTCTTCCTGAGGTCTGTGACCATGGAAAGAATCGCTCGAAGCGATGTCCCGCTGCGCAAGGCTCGTTCTGCCGCCTGTTGGATCACGGGGCCATCGGCGATGGGATCGGAAAATGGGACTCCCAGTTCAATAATATCGGCCCCGGCCTGTTCTAACTCCACGACAAGCTGTTCGGTGATCGGTAATGACGGGTCGCCTGCCATCACATAGGCGATGAGAGCCTTCTCACCTTTCTGCCGAAGCTGTGTAAAGGTGCGGTCGAGCTTTGACATCACAGCGTGATCCCTCGCATTTTTGCGATCTGCTGGACGTCTTTATCCCCACGGCCGGAAAGATTCACCACGAGAAGCTGACTCTTCTTCATCGTGGGCGCGACCTTCATCGCGTGAGCAATGGCATGGGCGCTTTCGAGGGCCGGCATGATCCCCTCTTCCCTGGCCAGCAGATCGAACGCAGCCATGGCTTCGTCGTCGGTCACAGAGGTGTATGAGGCTCTGCCTTGATCCCGCAAATAGCTGTGCTCGGGACCGACCGCGGCGTAATCCAACCCGGCTGAAACCGAATGGGTCAGATTCACTTGTCCGTCCTCGCCCTGAAGCAGATAGGTCATGGTACCTTGCAAGACGCCCGGCTTCCCTCCGGCAAAACGCGCGGCATGCTTGCCACTTGCGACCCCCAGACCGCCGGCTTCAACGCCGATCATCTTTACCTTCTTGTCTTTGATAAACGCATGAAAGAGTCCTATGGCATTACTGCCCCCGCCGACGCAGGCAATGAGGCAATCGGGCAACCGGCCTTCTGCCGCAAGGATCTGCCGCCGAGCCTCGCGTCCGATGATAGATTGGAAATCCCGGATCATCATGGGATAGGGATGGGCTCCAAGCACTGAACCGAGGATGTAGTGGGTAGTGCGGATATTCGTCGTCCAATCCCGCATGGCTTCGCTGATGGCATCTTTCAGCGTGCGGCTTCCCGCATCGACTCCCGTGACCGTCGAACCGAGCAATCTCATGCGAAAGACGTTCAGCGCCTGGCGCTGCATGTCTTCCGTTCCCATATACACTTCACATTGAAGCCCGAACAGCGCCGCAACGGTCGCTGTCGCCACCCCATGTTGTCCGGCTCCGGTTTCAGCGATAATACGAGGCTTCTTCATCCGCCGAGCCAGGAGCCCCTGCCCGATCGCGTTATTGATCTTGTGAGCTCCGGTGTGACAGAGGTCTTCGCGCTTCAAATAGATCTTCGCTCCACCCAACCGCTTCGTGAGTCGTTGTGCAAAGTAGAGTGAGGTGGGACGTCCGGCATATTGCTTCAAATAGTAGGCAAGCTCGGACTGAAAGCCCCTGTCATTTTTCACCAGGGCATATTCCTGCTCCAATTCAAGCAGGGCGGGCATGAGTGTTTCAGGGACATAGCGTCCGCCATAGGCGCCGAACCGACCTTGTTTGTTGGGAACCGAGCTCATCGTTATCCTTCTGCCTGCTTAGGCCTGGCGCAGTATAAACGGGGTCATGTTGGAGAGACAACTCTGGCGAGTTTAATGAATGCGCGAACTTTGTCGTGATCCTTCTTGCCCGGCGCCCGTTCGACACCGCTGCTTACATCCACACCGTAGGGTTGTACCGCCTGGATCGCTTTCTCAACATTATCCGGGGTGAGCCCACCTGCCAGGAGCACGCTTGCAGCCTTGGCTACCTCTGCAGCGAGTTGCCAATCAATCACCTGTCCAGTGCCTCCATAGGCCTGATCGGAAAAGGCATCCAGTACAAACCCGCGAACGCCGGCTCGGCCACGAAACTCCGCTAAGGCAAGAAAGGTGCTTCGATCCTTCACTCGAAGCGCCTTCAGGACTGTACGGCCTAACTCCTTGCAATAGATTGCCGACTCGTTTCCATGCAACTGCGCCATGGCGAGTCCGCAGTCGTCCATCAGGTTTCTGACCACTTGTGGCTCTTCATCGACAAACACCCCAACCGGTATCACCAAGGGAGGCAGGCTCATAATGATCTGCCGCGCCAGCGGAGGCTCGATGTACCTGGGGCTTTTCCGATAGAACACAAACCCTAACGCATCGGCCCCGGCGGAGACTGCCACGTTGGCGTCCTCGGCATTGGTGATGCCACAAATTTTGACTTTAGGTATAAAGACCATTTTAGGCGTGTGATGGAACCTGCACTCCCCGTAATTCACGGATCTTCGCTGCCGTGTCTTCCGCACGAATGAGCGATTCTCCGACGAGCATGGCATGGATACCTGCTTCCACCAACCGCACGACGTCGGCGCGCTGGTGAATGCCGCTCTCGCTGACGATCAGCTTGCCGGGCGGAATTCGTTTTGCCAAACGTAGCGTAACCTCCAGATCGGTTGTGAAGGTCTTGAGGTCTCGGTTGTTGATGCCGATCAGCCTGGCCTCCGGGAGACGTTCCAATACCCGATCGAGTTCTCGCTCGTGATGAGTTTCGATGAGCACATCTAAGCCCAACCCTGAAGCAAGGGCATAAAAATCGATCAATTGCTGTCGTTCGAGTGCGGCGACGATCAAAAGAACCGCATCGGCCCCGTAAGCACGCGCTTCGTAAAACTGGATCTCGTCGACCATGAACTCTTTGTTCAAGGCCGGCAGGGGCACTGACTGTTTGATCTCGCGGAGATAGTCGAGACTTCCCTGGAAGAAATCCTTGTCGGTTAAAACAGACAGAGCAGATGCGCCATGAGCATGATAGGACTTGGCGATTTGGAGATAGTCAAACCGATCGGAGAATTCAGGACGGAGAAGCCCAAGACTGGGTGACGCCTTTTTCACTTCGGCAATCAACGAAGGGCTACTTCCCGTCCTTGTGGCTTCGAGGGTCACAGCAAAGCCGAGCGGGCCAGGCACGTCCTGAATCCTCTTCTTTAGCTCGGAGAGGTAACCCCGGCTTTGCTTGTGCCTAAGTTCCGCTTTCTTATGCTCAAGAATGCGAGAGAGAATCACAATGAGTCAGCCTTTATTTGTATAGGCGATAAGACGAGCCAGCTTCTCGGCGGCGGCGCCGGAGTCGATAACCTGGCCGGCCAAGATGAATCCCTCTTGAAGGCTCGTCGCCTTGCGCCCTGCGACAAGAGCCGGCGCGGCATTCAAACAAACGATATCCCGTTTGGGCCCTTTGCGTCCTTGAAGAATGTCACGGGTAATTGCGGCATTGTCTTGCGGCGTTCCTCCCGTGAAGTATTTGGCTGGCGCCAACGCCAGTCCGAATTCCGCCGGATCCAGGAGATAGTTTGAAAGCACGCCCCCCTTGGCTTCAGAAATCTGCGTCTTTGCGGTCAGGGTGATCTCATCCAGTCCGTCCATCCCATGGACAACAAAGCAATGCTGCGATCCCAAATGCATGAGCACATTCCCCAGCAGGGACGTCAATCGCCCCTCATAGACGCCGAGCACTTGAATGGTGGCTCCTGCAGGATTCGTCAAAGGGCCCAAGAGATTCAGCATGGTCCGGATGCCCATCTCCTGTCTTGGCCCGGCACAATGCTTCATCGCTCCATGATAGAGCGGAGCAAAGAGAAAGCCGATCCCAACCTCATTGATACAATCGGCCACGCGCTCAGTCGGCAGGTCAATCTTGACCCCAAGAGCCGAGAGGACGTCAGCACTCCCGGACTTGGACGACACGGAACGGTTGCCGTGCTTGGCCACGGTCAAACTTGCGCCTGCGAGGACAAAGGCCGCCGTGGTGGAAATATTGAACGTGTGAGCCCCGTCCCCGCCCGTGCCGCACGTATCCACGACCAGAGGATCTCCAATTGCAATGCGGACGGCTTTGGCTCGCATCGCCCGCACGGAACCGGAAATTTCCTCGACGGTTTCCCCCTTCAAACGGAGCCCCATCAAGTAGGCGGCAATTTGGGCTTGAGTCGCCACGCCCTCCATAATCTCAAGCATCACCGATTCGGCTTCTTGTTCGGTGAGGGAGGAGCGGTCGGCAAGTTTAGCAATTGCGTCTTTAATCATGGATAGGAAACCTGGCGGGCCACGTTACAGTTTAAGGAAGTTACGGAGGAGGTCTTTCCCCGAGGTCGTGAGGATCGATTCAGGATGAAACTGCACCCCCTCGATACCCAGCGATCGATGGCGTAATCCCATGATTTCTCCCTCGCTCGTTTCGGCGGAGACTTCAAAGCAGGAGGGCAGCGTCTCTCGCTTCACGATCAGAGAATGGTAGCGTGTCGCGTCAAAGGAATCGGGCAACCGATCGAAAATCGTTTTCCCGTCGTGCCTGATCTTCGATGTTTTTCCATGCATCAACCGTTCAGCGCGAACGACTTCACCACCAAACGCCACGGCCAGAGATTGATGGCCCAGGCAGACGCCCAAGAGCGGAAGACGCCCGCCGAAATGCCGGATAGTTTCGACCGATACGCCCGCTTCCACCGGCGTGCAGGGCCCCGGAGAAATGACGATGCGGCTGGGACGCAGAGATTCGATCTGGTCGATCGTAATCTTATTGTTGCGGAATACCCGCACGTCTTCACCCAATTCCCCGAAGTATTGCACAAGGTTATAGGTGAAGGAATCATAGTTGTCGATCATCAGTAGCATATATAAACCGTAAGGGGTACGGCTCTGAGCGCCTCACCCCTTACCCCTCACGCCTTACGTGCTCATTCCAGTCCCTGCTCAGCCAATTCAACCGCTTTAAACATGGCCTGAGCCTTATTGCAGGTCTCTTCATATTCGTGTTCAGGATTCGAATCGGCGACGATGCCGGCCCCGGCTTGAATGAAGGCCTGATGGTTCTTCACGACGACCGTCCGAATGTTGATGCACATGTCCATGTTGCCGGAAAAGCTGAAGTAGCCCACTGCGCCGGCATAGGGACCGCGCCTCGTGGGCTCCAGCTCGTCGATGATCTGCATCGCTCGAATCTTCGGCGCACCGGAAACCGTGCCGGCAGGGAAACAGGCGCGCAATACATCGTAAGAGGTCTTCGAATCATCCAGTTGTCCAGTCACATTCGACACAATATGCATCACATGCGAATACCGCTCGACGTGCATGAGAGAATCCACTGTGACTGAGCCCGGCTTCGCCACCCGACCGACGTCATTCCGCCCAAGATCGACGAGCATCACATGCTCGGCCCGTTCCTTTTCATCCGCCAAAAGCCGCCGCTCCATCTCTTGATCTTCTTCAGCCGTCACGCCTCGGCGGCGCGTACCGGCGATGGGACGGACGGAAATGACTCTCTTCTCGCAACGGACCAGCGTCTCCGGAGAGGAACCGACCAGTTCGACTCCCGCGATGCGGAGGTAATACATATAGGGAGAGGGGTTCACCACGCGCAACGCGCGATAGAGCTGCAACGGCGACGCCTGGACATTGGCTTCCCATCGCTGGGATACCACCGCCTGCACAATATCGCCCGCCCGAATATATTCTTTTGTCCGCACGACCATCTTCTCAAAGTCTGCCTTGCTCATATTCGCCGTAAAGGTCACCGGGCGGCGACGCCGATGCGGACGTGTTCGGCGGAGCGGGCGTTTGAGCCTCGTGATTATGCGTTCGATCCGTTCTGTTGCCGATCGATAAGCGGCCTTGATGCCTCGTTCTCCCTTTGCCGTAACATGGGCGGTGGCCACGACTTTGATCTTTTGAGCGACGTTGTCAAAGATCAGCATCGTATCGGTGAGCAGAAAGGCGAAGTCAGGAAGATTAAGCAGATCCTTCTTCCGGGCAGCCAGGTCCTCAAACGTACGCACCATGTCGTAGCTCAGATAGCCGACAGCGCCGCCGACGAACGGAGGAAGATCCGGCACAGTGACCGGACGATAGCCTTCCATCATCTCCCTTAAACGTTCGAGAGGAGCCCCACGGCTGGAAATGCGTTTCTTGCGGGTACCTTGCACGACAAGAAGATCGCCCCGATCTTCTTGGATGACAACGGGGGAACCACTACCGAGGAAGGAATAGCGTGCCCATTTCTCACCACCCTCAATGGACTCAAGAAGATAGGCTGAGGGGCCATGATCGATTTTGGCAAAGGCAGATACAGGGGTCTCGTAGTCCGCCAGAATCTCTCGATAGAGCGGAACAAGATTGCCCTCTCCGGCATACTGCCGAAACTGGTCGAGACTGAGTGAGTATTGTGGCGGGGCCACGTGGTCGTCCTATTATTCTTGGCCCACGATGAGTTTCTGTCCTACCTCGATAATGTCATCCGGCAGTCTGTTCCATTTTCTAATGTTGTCAACCGTGATGCCATACTTCCGACTGATTCGATAGAGCGTTTCACCGGGCTTCACGACATGAGCGT
>JANOJM010000411.1:0-1794 GCA_031418735.1 Nitrospiraceae bacterium
GTTTTATCTCCGATACCATTGGTACTGCCAATACTTTCCGTTGTGGGCCTTGGCGATGTACAGGAATCTTCGAACGCGCGGGAAGATGCGGGCTGACGAAGTCCGGCAATACGTAAGCGCATCCGGCTGTCATCGAGCCGAACGTTGAACAGTCCTCCGGCGTCATCCGTTGGCGCAGGACACCCTCTCTCAGGATCTTCGGGAAACCCCATCGCCATTTTTGCCGCGACTCACTGGGAGTTCCAGGCCGTTCGGCGTGCCCTTGCGGCAGATCGTGTTGAGACCATTGCCGGAGTCCGCTGTTACATTGGACAGCAGGGGGATCGCACGTACTGGCTTATCCAAACCGGCGTCGGCCCCGTTGCGGCCGGTACTGTGGCAGGGAAGGTGCTGAGCGCACAGGCGATGTCGCTGGTCATGTCCACAGGTTTTGCCTGCGCGCTTGTTCCGGCTCAAGTGGGAGATCTCATCGTCGGTACGGCAGTGTCTTCTGTGCATAGCGAGGGAGCCTGGACGATGGGGGACGATCATGTGCTCTGCGACGGGGCTGTACGGGACGGCATTCTTATCGTGGCACGGAACGCAGGGATGGCTGTAAGGATAGGAGCAGTCGTGTCCTCGGGGACTGTGGTGTGGCAGGCTGAAGAGAAGCGCCGGTTGCAACGTGCGACTGAGGCGACCGGGCTCGATATGGAAAGTGCAGCGCTGGCGGCGGTGGCCCAGGAACGAGGCCTGCCGATGGCGATCGTGCGGACGGTCTCCGATCTGGCGGATGAAGATCTCCCCCTTGACTTCAATCTGTTTCTCAGGCCCACTGGCTGGATTAAAGGGATACAGGCGGTCATCGTCCGTCCGTCCAGCCTCGTGGGGCTGAATCGGCTACGAAAACAGAGCCGGGTGGCGGCGGATCGACTGACAGAATGGTTTCACCACTATGCGGAGACAGACAGTAAATCTTTTCGACCGTCCAGGTAATCGATGACGAACGTGATTGAGCGATTGGGCGGATGGGCCATCACTCGTGTAGGGGAGATGGGCCGCATGCTCTTGTTTGTGCTGTCGGCGTTTGCCTGGCTGGCGCGGCCTCCGCTTCGATTCCATCAAATCATGAAACAGATTCACTTTATCGGGTATCGATCCACGTTTGTCGTCGTACTCACCGCGGGGTTTACGGGGATGGTGCTGGCGCTGCAAGGCTATTACAGCCTGAGGAAATTCGGCTCCGAGGGGTTGCTGGGCTCTGCCGTGGCGTTGAGCATGATTCGGGAACTGGGACCGGTGTTGGCCGCGTTGATGGTAACCGCGCGGGCCGGATCCGCGATGACAGCCGAAATCGGCATCATGCGGATTACGGAACAGATCGATGCGCTCGATACTATGGCGATCAATCCGCTGCAATATCTGATCGCACCCAAATTGGTGGCCGCGGTGATCGGGGTGCCGTTGCTCGTGGCGATATTCGATGTGGTCGGTATCTACGGCGGCTCCCTCGTCGGAGTGGATTTGTTGGGAGTGAGCGAAGGAGCCTACTGGAATTCGGTCCAATCAGCCGTGGAATGGAAAGACGTCTACGGTGGCATTCTCAAGTCAATCAGCTTTGGGCTGATCATCAGTTGGGTCTGCTGTTATAAAGGATTCTACACGAGGCAGAGTGCCGAGGGGCTTGGGAGCGCGACGACAGAGGCGGTAGTGTTATCGTCGGTGCTCATCCTCGTAGGGGATTATATTTTGACGTCGCTTCTGCTCTAGGAGATGGTCAATGGTTAACGGTCAATGGTTAATGGGTTTGAATCC
>JANOJM010000412.1:0-2144 GCA_031418735.1 Nitrospiraceae bacterium
ATTGATGGGCGCATCAGTTTGAATGAAATCTTCGAAGTCGGCGACACCGACATCGGCGCGACCGACAGCACTCACGATGCCGAACGTCACACTGCGACTTAACCCAAGGGGGTTCCCGATCGCGAGCACAAATTCGCCGACTGCTAGGGTGCTCGAATCTCCCCACGTCACCGTCGGCAGATTGGTTGCCTGAATTTTTACCACGGCTACGTCGGTCTTGGGATCGGTAGCCACCACGCGCCCTTTGAATTGCCGCCGGTCGGCGAGAATCACTTCCACATCCACGGCATCGGCAATGACATGGTTATTCGTCATAATGTAGCCGTCCGGCGAGACAATGACGCCGGAACCCTGGCCATATTGCCGCCTCGACGGGACATCCTTGAACAGTCCGAACGGCAGCGCTTCGTCGCTGAACGCTTGATCGCGGACCATTACCGTGGAGGCAATGCTGACGACAGCGGGGATCACTTTCGTCGCGGTCGACTTGATCTGCGCCTGGAGCTCACCGCCCCCGGCCACAGGAATCACACGGCTCCCGGCCAGAGCTGTACCAGACAGGATCACGCCCCACACACAGAGCCCGGTCACGATTGGCAATAGACAATTGGGTCGAAACACGCCTCGGTCCTTTCTAACGGATGCTGAAACTGTCTTGTTCATTTGGTCTATTTGGTTTGTCTCGTTTATTTGGTTGAAGCAGATCAGTTCGATGAACCAAACCAACCAAATAAACCAGCCCAACATAGCTGAACCAGCCATGTAGCCTAACATGCGTGCGTCGGAGGCGCACTCACAATTCCACATGCCGCAGGCGAAGGGCATTGGAGATCACGGACACAGAACTGAAGGTCATGGCAGCACTGGCAATCATGGGACTTAATAGTATCCCCCAGACCGGGTAGAGCGCACCGGCCGCGATCGGCACGCCGATGACGTTATAGAGAAAGGCAAACAACAGATTTTGCCGAATATTCCCCATCGTGGCTTGACTGAGCCTCCGCGCGCGAAGCAGCCCGCGCAGATCCCCCTTCACCAGCGTCATGCCCGCGCTCTCAATGGCCGTATCCGCTCCCGTTCCCATGGCGATCCCGACATCGGCCAGGGCCAGAGCCGGGGCATCGTTAATACCGTCGCCTGCCATCGCCACCACGCGACCTTGCGACTTAAGGCGGGCAACGATCTGTCCCTTTTGGTCCGGCAGGACTTCAGCCATGACCTCCTCAATGCCGAGTTGCCGGGCCACGGCATCTGCCGTATCGCGATGGTCTCCTGTCACCATGACGACGTGAATGCCTTCGGCCTTGAGCGCTTGCACCGCGTCACGCGTCGAGGCTTTGATCGGATCTGCCACGCCAAGCACACCAGCAACTTGTTCATCGATGGAAACAAACAGGATCGTTTGCCCTTCACGTCGAAGCGAAGCCACTTCGTCATTCAACTGCGTGAGGCTCTGGCCGGATACTCTAACCTCGTTTTGTAAGAATGCCGCTGTCCCGATGGCAACACGACGGCCAGTGACCGTCCCGGTCACGCCCTTCCCCGTCACCGAACGAAACTGCTCGACTGGGACACAAGCGATCCCTCGCCCTTCCGCTCCCGCCACCACTGCTGAAGCCAGCGGATGTTCACTGCTCCGCTCAAGGCTCGCCGCAAGTCGCAACAGATCGACCTCGGACCAAGGTGGCACAGCCAGCACCGACAGCAGTTTCGGTTTGCCCTCCGTGAGGGTTCCGGTCTTATCGATGACGAGCGTATTCACCTTACCAAATACCTCCAACGCTTCAGCCTTCTTCACCAAGACACCCACCGTTGCCCCACGACCCGTCCCAACCATGATCGACATCGGCGTCGCCAATCCCAACGCGCAGGGACAGGCAATAATCAGGACCGCCACGGCATTGACCAGCGCATAGGCCAACTTCGGCTCCGGACCCCAGATCGCCCAGGCCACTGCCGTGATCGCCGCCGCAGTGACAACCAGCGGGACAAAATACGACGCGGTCACATCGGCGAGGCGCTGGATCGGCGCCCGGCTCCGTTGCGCCTCACTGACCATCTGTACAATCCGAGCAAGCATCGTGTCTCGCCCGACTCGCTCGGCGACCATCACCACCCCGCCTGTGCCGTTGATGGTCCCCCCG
>JANOJM010000413.1:0-5784 GCA_031418735.1 Nitrospiraceae bacterium
CACCTTCCCCACCGCATACCCAGCCTGCGCAGCCTGCAATCCGAGCGTCGCCTGCGGAATGATGGCGTCGCGCAAGAGGGTAATCAGCCGCTCGGCGCGCTGGGCCTGCACGAATCCATCTTTCACCTGGAACAACAGGTCTTGCCGAGTCGCCGTAAAATCATCACGCGCTCCTTCCAAGCTAGCGCGCGCCTCCCTGACGCCTTCTTTCTGCTTCGTTTCATAGAACAGTGGGATCTTGATCCCCACCATCACCTGGTAACCATTGTCGTTGGTCCGATCGTTCCGAAGTCCCAAGGCTGTCACATCGAAATCCGGGTAATATTGTCGTTTGGCTAGCGAAACGGATTGCTCCGAGCGCTCAATGCTTTTTGCTGTCGCCAACAACGCCGGAGAGAAGTCATCGGCGCGCTGGCTGAGTTCCTGTAAGGGGATCGTCAGAATCGTGGTGTGAATTTCGTCCGGTGTTCCTAATGGTCCGGACGGCGGTCGATTCACGAGACGATTTATCGCGGCATGCAGACTTTCTTTTTGCTGATCCAACACAGCGAGCCGATCGAGGACTCGCGAAATCTCGACCTGGGCTCGAAACACATCTTGTTGAGCCGCTTGTCCCACGCTGTAGCGAGCTTTGGCCGTCTTCTCGAATTGCATCAAGAGGACTTTGTTCTTCTCGACGATTTCGGTGCTCTTGTGAATGAAATGCAGGTTGAAATACGCCTCCTTCAACGTCGCAATGAGTCTGAGCCGAGTCGCGTTGTATTCTTGCTCCAGCCGCTCCACGTCCCGCTGAGCGATATCCCCTTTGAGGCTCAGCTTGCCGGGAAATGGAATCTCCTGGCCGAATCCATACATCGGGCCCTGAAGCGGCTCGGCCATCGGCATGCGCTGATACCCAAACTGGAGTCTCGGATCGGGAAGCGTCTGGACTTGAGGCACGACGGCCTTGGCCGCTTCCCAGCGTTGACGAGCCGCTTTGATTTCAGGATTGGTCCCTCCCAGTTCCCGAATAAGACCTGGAAGGTCGATGCGAACCTCGCCCTGCGAGCTTGGGATAGTCTTATCGACTGCGACCTGTCCACGATCTTCCGCTCCACATACAGACCAGGGCAAAAGCACCACGACTGAGAAGATGGCAAGAGGAACGAACCACCTTTGGCGTAGAACGACAGATGGTTTCACGACGGCACCTCCAGGCGGCATTGAGAGAAATGGATCGACGTCCGCTCGGCCTACACAGCCAAGCGGCGAGGGAAATACACTGACGGTGTGGTATCAGATTCGAAGGACCGAAGAAGAACTTATGGAGAGGGGGACAATGGACAACCCGCTGCTCCAGGACCACGGCGCCGAGACTAAAGGACGTGTAAGCGCTGTGGAAACTTTGAGTAGGATCGGCGCAGGATCAATGACCGAGACCATGCTGTGCTTTATCTGACGTTCGGGAGACGAGGTCAGTGACGGTGGACACATGGTGGTTCCATCCATGGGACAGGCCATCCCCTCTTCCACGAGCAGCGCAGCATCTGCCGCCACCGAGAGATCAGGCAACACACAGGTCGTCCCAACCACCTGACACAAGGCGAAGATGAACACCAGCGCAACGCACTCCATATTCACTCGTCGAATCATGAGTCCATCCATAGACCCTACCGGCCCTGCTCAACTTCGCTGCTGAGTCATGCCGGCTGGTGCGAACACGTCAAGTCTTACTGACTCATCGCTGCCTGTTCAGCGACAGTAATACACAAAGATGAGGAGAGGGGTTGACCCCGTCGTCAACACGCACTCCATTGTGCGTAGCAACAGGCTCCTCATCGATTCACTGCTCGCTTCCTCACCGAATTACACCAGCTAACCCATACATCTCGCTTCTCCTACTTCACCATGCTGCGATGACCCCGGGATAAGCCGTCTGCTTCTTCAGCTGACTTCGTATAGAGGCTGACAAGGTTGTTGCAATGCTGTTGAACATCGATTTTGGGGGAGTGTTTCCCCTCGATGGGAATGAGTGCTGGATATTGTTGATACCGTTGCGCCATCAACTCCATATCCTTCGCCTTTTGCCGAAGTTGGGCCGTTTCGTTGTCATACCAGGCCGCCAATGCAGCATGATCAGTTGGGGCAATCTGAGATACCGGAGGATGCCCGACCATTGAGCAGCCGACTACTCCTCCGAGCAATAAACCGCACAGAACACCACCCTGAATCCATCGTTTCCACATCGTCATGATCTCCTCCTTAGTGTGCAGTGAGCCAACGCACTGCAATGTGTTATGTAAAACTGTATCGATTCGCCTTCCTCGCCTCTGAGACGCAAGACTTGTACCGATAAGTTAGGAACTGCAATTGGACCTCACATTCAAATGCGATGTTGGGAAAATGGATCAGCACGCCGCTCGACCAACATAGCCAAGCGGCGAGCGGCATCGCTGGAGGTGCGAGATCAGATTCGGAGGACCGAGGAAGAACCGATGGAGAGGGGGACAAGGGACAACACACTGCTCCTGGACCACGGCGCCGAGACCAAAGGACGTGTAAGCACTGTGGAAACTTTGAGTGGGATCGGCGCAGGATCAACGTCCGAGACCATACCGTGCTTGATCTGACGCTCGGGAGACGAGGTAAGTGACGGCGGACACATGGTGGTTCCGTCCATGGGACAGGCCTTGCTCTCTTCCACGAGCAGCGCGGCATCTGCCGGCGGCGAGAGATCAGGCAACGCACAGCTTGTCCCGATCACCTGACACAAGACGAAGAAGAACACCAGCGCAACGCATTGCATATTCACTCGTTGAATCATGAGTCTACCCATAGATCCTGCCGGCCCTGCTCAATTTCGCTACGTAGTCATGCCGGCTGAAGCGAGCATGTCAAGTCTCGCTGACTCACCCCTGGCTTGGTCAGCAACAGTGGTGCATAGCAGCCAACCCGCCATCCATTCGCCTCTCACTTCCTCACCGATTTGCACCAGCTATCCCGTACAGTTCACTTCTCCTATTTCACCATGTTGCGATGACCACGGGATAAGTCGTCGGCTTCTTCAGCGGCCTTCGTATAGATCCCGATAAGGTTGTTGCAGTGCTGAACCATATTGAATTTGGGGGTGGACTGCCCTTCAATGTGGGAGAGGTGTGGGTCTTTTATATACCGTTGCTGCATAACCTCCATGTCCTTCGCCTTTTGCCGAAGTTGGGCCGCTTCGTTGTCGTACCACGCCGCCAATGCGGCATGATCAGTTGGAGCAATCTGAGCTACAGGGGAATGCCCGACCATCGAGCAGCCGACTACTCCTCCGAGCAATAAACCGCACAGAACACCACCCTGAATCCATCGTTTCAACATCGTCATGATCTTCTCCTTTATGTAATAGCGCTCAAAGCGCCTTGGTACCTATATTGTTGCCGACTGCCTACTTTATCCAACGTTCAAAGCCTCCTTCGTGACACCTGGCCTTCTCGCCATGGCATCACGCATCTCACTAGGTCGCCATCTTTAGTTCCTCCTTTCTGTGCGGTGAACCAGCGCACTGCAATGGGTAATGTGAAACTGCATCGATTCACCCTGCGGCCTATACATCGCAAAACTTGCACCAGTTGTTGGATCTCACCTTCAACCGCACGGCACAGAGCCGAAATATTCTTCACCAGCTCCGTACATCACCAAGATGGTGAGTCCAGCACCGACATTAAATAGCTGGCATATATTGCGGTTACCCGTTTGGACTGCCTCAACGGCATTTCTAGGGTATGGAAACCTCGTGGAATAATTTGCGTTAGTGATTCAGATGAAGCCTACCTGCATCGATGGAGGATGCCGGGCAGAATGGGACAGCCGATCTCCGTCTACTGTAGAGAAATGCCCCGTTCACAACGGCGCTTTCCCCACATGCTGGTGTGCAATCTACATGCATCAGACAAGTGAGGGATATGCACATGAATACGTATCGGTCTACGGGACGGTCGGGCTCTTGTTCCTTGTTGCAGCATTAGCCTGTAGGACAACAGCGCCTGCACGCGACTTAACCGAGCGGGGCAATCATAGATAGCTGGCAGTCTGGTATAAGCAGGAGGTTCTTAGGCTGGCGGACTTCCCCAGCAACTTGCTAGAGGTTTAATCTCAGGGAAATCCGTGCACACAGGGGCCTGGTTCATCCCGGCTGGTTCTTCAACGCGCAGGCTTCACTGTACAATTCGACTCGGTTTCTCCCCTTACGTTTGGCGCAGTACATGGCCTCATCCGCTCTAGCCACCAGTGTCTCCACTTGCTCGATTTCCGGAGATAGCATCACGACCCCAATGCTGACCGTTACCACGGTGGAATGATGTTCCCACGTACACTGATTCTGTGCGATTTTCAGCCTGATGCGCTCGGCAATCTGCAGGGCGCTGGATTGATCGCACTCCACCAATCCGATCACAAACTCCTCACCCCCGTAGCGGCCCATAATATCGGGAGGGCGGATGATTCCCCTGGCCAACTGCACCACATGGAGGAGCACATGATCGCCGAACACATGCCCATGCAAGTCATTGATCTCTTTGAAGCGGTCCACGTCGAGAAACAACAGCGCGAAGGGATGCTGATAGCGGCGGCTCCTGTGAAACTCCAGGGCCAACGCTTCCATCAATGCGCGCCGGTTGTCCACCGGCGTGAGAGAGTCCCGCCGGGAGAAGTCTTCAAGCTGCCGATGGGCGTCCTTGAGTCGATGCAGGCTGTCTTCCAAGCGCTGCATCGTCGCATGGTAATAGGTCTCCACGACAAAGATCTCATCGAGCGTGATGATCTTATTCAGCGTAAGGACCAATGAGGACAGCCTGCTCGCGTCACCCGAATAACGAACCGCAAGCCGTTGGAGGATTAATTCATAGAGTTTGTGGTACGCACCCAAATACCACTTCTGCTTGAGCCCGACTCGTTCGTGCGTGAATCCGATCCGAAGCCGCGCCTCCGCATATTCTACACAGTCGGCGGATAGTCCAAGGCTGAGTAAGTACTGGCGCTGCGTCCCCTTGAGCCGCTCCACGAGTGCCGGGTCTGACAGGATCCCGCGCAGTTCCTCGAACTGCAGCAGGTGCCCATAGAACTCTCCGATGATCTCATCGACATGCGACGCGATCACGTCGCGGATCTCGACCAGATTCCGCCCGTCTTGTTCACCAAATGAAAGAAACGCCAGCCTGGTCTTCAGCTCCTCCGCTGTCATCTGCAGTTGATCGCACAAACTGCTCACTGCCTGCTCGCCCTGTTGTTCAGCCATGACGCTTCATTTCGTTTGGGATGTGCAGGCTATCGATGTTCTGCTGTACCGAAATGGTTTTCTGCAGCCTGCTACGTTACTGTTTGGAACCTGATGACGGATTCGAGGCGCTTTAAGCTCTCCGGCTGACCCAACACAATCAGTTTGTCGCCCTTGGCCAGGAGGACCTTTGAACCAGGGTTGAACTCAAGATGGCCTAACATACGCTTGACAGCAATCAGGACCAGTCCTGGATCTTCGGAAAATCCACAATCATAGGGAGTCCGTCCGTCGAAGCGTGAGCCCTGTTCGACAGTCAACTCTTCCATCTGAAGATCCAGGTGTTCACTCTGCGTCGCCAATTCGAGAAAGTCCATCACAGCAGGACGAATCACGGCTTGCGCCATTTGCATCCCGCCGATGTGATAGGGCGACGATACGCGGTTTGCGCCGGCCCGCATGAGCTTGTGTTCCGACCCTTCGTCGCCGGCTCGCGCTACAATATAGAGGTCTTTGTTCAGCCCCCTGGCAGTCAGCACGATGAA
>JANOJM010000414.1:0-3855 GCA_031418735.1 Nitrospiraceae bacterium
TGACACAGTTCTCTCTCTGCTTAGAGAAACAATTGTTGACGAGGAGAACACTTCGGCGGCTGACCAAATCTGTATCGGAACGAGTCGGCTCACTCGTGTCATGACGCCGGCCAAGAAGGGAGTGAGGCGGCACAGGCAACAGTCTCTCCCCCCCAAGGCCCCTTCCCCACCCCACGGTCCCAACCTCATTCGCCGCCTGGCCAGGAAGCTTGAATGGGAGAAGCGCCGTATCACACCGCGACGAGTGACTCCTTCAGGCCTGGCAGGAGGCAAGCCCGATGTCGTTTTTCCCCGTACTGTGACAGGGCGTGACCCTGATCTGGCTCGGCTGGTGGGAGTCTGTGCCCATGCAGTGCTCGAACAGTGGGACTTCGCCAAGCCGCGCGCTGAGATCGACGCTGTTATCGAGCAGGCCTGCCGACGCTATGTGACACAGGATCATTTGATGGCTGATGTCGCAGGGAATCTCACCGCTCTCTTTGGGAACTTTCTTTCCTCTGAGCCGTACAAAAGACTGCAGCGTGCGACGGTGCTGGGACGAGAAGTTCCGTTCGTCATGCCCTTGGGCGAAGGGCAGACGATGGAAGGGGTGATCGACCTGATTTACCGGCTTGACGATCGGATCTGGATTGCCGACTATAAGACAGACGATGTGGCGGCTGAAGATGCACAGGCCCGAGCAGATTGCTATCGATCCCAAGCAGAAATGTATTCGCGAGCAGTCGCGAGTTCTTTGGGATTGTCGTCCCTCTCGTTTCAATTCATCTTTTTACGGCCAGGGGTCGCAATCAACGTGTAGCAGACTGTTATTTGGTCTGTCTGGTCTATCTCGTCTGTCCGGTCTATCTGGTTAGTTTTATTCAACGAAATAAACAAGACAGATCGAACAGACAAGACAGACCGAACAGACGAGATAGACCAGACAGACCAGGTATACGTCCCATGAATGTCTCGCAGGAAGAATTCGACAGGTGGATACAAGAGGCGCTGGCAGAACTACCGCCACGTTTTGCCGCGTTGGCGGATGAGGTGTCTATTGTCGTTGAAGAAGAACCTTCGTTAGAAGTTCTGCGTGATCTTGAGTTGGAATCAGAAGACGATCTGCTGGGGCTGTATCAAGGCGTCCCGATTGATGAGACCTCGTTCTTTCAGCCTGCCGGTGAGTTGCCAGCCCGTATCTCCATCTATCGTGGCCCTATCCTACGTCTCTGCCGGACGAAGGCCGAAGTCATCCAAGAGGTCCGCGACACAGTGGTCCATGAACTCGGACACCATGTGGGGTTAGACGACGAGGAGATGCCGTACTAACCTGCACGACTCATGAACGCTTCCGCAGTAACCGGTGATCAGGGCAAGGGGTGCGAGATGACTAGCAGTAAAAAGGTAGCTGACCCCAACTTCTTCTCCCTTGAGTAAGCAATGGCAGTTGACGACCGTAAACTATTCGTTTATGATCGGCGTAAATGATTCGGTCTTTTGGCGATGCGGAAACGAAACGTTTTTTTAGTACTGGAAGGGCGCGCCGCCTGCCTCCGGAGATTCGAACAAGAGCCGCAATGCGGCTCACACAATTGAACGCTGCCAATCGTCTTGATGATGTGCGCCTGCCGTCCTCAAACCGATTGGAAGCACTGAAGCATGATCGTATCGGACAGTGGAGCATTCGCGTAAACGATCAGTGGCGTGTATGTTTCCGGTTCGAGAACGGCGATGCGTTCGACGTGGAGATTGTCGATTACCATTAGAAAGGACGGACAGTATGATCAAGAACGGTTTGCCGCACATCCACCCAGGTGAGTTTCTGCGAGAGATACTGGAAGAGCTCGATCTCTCGCAGGCACAGTTCGCGCGTGCCATCGGTGTGTCGCCCATGCGGATCTCGCATGTGGTGAAGGGAACGCGCCCGGTTACGGCTGAACTCGCGCTTCTTTTCGGGCGGGCGCTGGGTCAGTCGCCGCAATATTGGCTCAATCTTCAGGCTGCCTATGATCTGAAAACGGCCGAGCATGCCATAGGCAAACGGCTACGGGCAGTGGCCGAGTTGGCACATGCCTGACCGTGTCATCCGCATGCGCAGCCTCGTTAAAGATGTTAAACGTTAAACGTTAACCGTTAATCGTCGATTCGCGTTTCACGTATAACGATTCACGCAACTCTCTGCACGTGCCGCTCCGCCATTTGGCCTGCTGCAACAGAATCAGTTCCTACCAAACAAAACGGCGGCCCCATTGCTGGACCCGCCGTCTGTGATGGCACGATGTGAGGTCAGGTTACGCGGTATGCTTCCGCCGCCAAATTGCGAGGCCGATCAGACCGGAACCGAGGAGGACCAAAGATGTGGGTTCAGGAACCCCCACAGGGGCCTGTGCGAAAGTTGTTTGTATCTTGACTTGGGTTGAAAGTGGCCCCACTTCGTTTATGGACAATCGTACGAAGAGTTGATGGATATCCCGACTTAGAGGGATTGAGGCTGTAGAAAGGCCCGTCCCCGTAACAAGGCTCCCCAGAGCCATTGTATGGCCCGCGTCGGCAAAAAACTCATTCGTGGTGGTCATGGAAGCGGAGGGATCAAGCTCCCCTGTGAAGCTGAAGGTGCTTGTTACTCCGTGTATGTTAAGGCCCGTATTTAAGACTGTGACGCTGTAGTCTAAAAAAGCATTAAATACTTCCCCTAGCACGTCATCCACAACTCCTGAAATCACAAAGCCATGCTGGCCGTTGACCGTGGTGCCTTCGACGAGTGTGGTAGGATCAGGGTTGATAGAGTCAGAGGACGAGAAGTTATCGAACCGCTTGTCACCTTGCGTGAGGGAAACGCCGCGAAACAGATCATCTACCGGGATGGCTTCAGCTTCCAGAGCGGTGAGCAGGCTCCCCACCAAAATCCCAACCGCCAGAAATATAGACGACAGTACGTTTTGTTTCATCGATTTCATCTTTAGACCTTCCAGTTGAAATATATTGAGGTAGCGGATTCTATCCTTCCATCGTGATCAATCAAGAGAAGCCTGCCGTCAGCCCCTCATGTATCGTTCCTCCATTAACATGAAGGACAATTGGGCCAAAACACACCAAGTTTTAGTCCAGCATGGAAGTGCTTGATTTATTGCGAGACGCATCCAGCCCTCCTCGCGCATACGTAAGTATTTTTTACAACATTCCACCGCAAAGCTACGCATGAATAGGCAGCCTTGAGTGTTACGGCGAAAGACGCGTCACGAGAAAAACCAATACTTTCGAGGTATTGACGCTGTGTCCGGCACGACTGAGCCACCTCCCAGGCGTGCTTCACGATACTGTAAAAACTTTTGACAGCTACCGACTGGTTTTTACACCGCGAGGGGATACCCGTTGCTCAAGACGTTACGCTCGAAGTGGGTCGTCGCTGGCAGGGGTCGGGACGACCGAGGATGGCCCTTCCAAGATTGCTGGTACTTTCTCTCTTGGCAGGGGGCAGCCATGTTGGTCTACGCGCAGCCGTCAAATGCTTGTCCTCACCTAAGGAAGGTCTGAATAATTCACTCCTTCAATCGAGCAGGACGAAAAACACAGGGAATCCTGCTGGTTTCCGCATGGAAATCCGAATTCATCAGACCTTCCCTAACCACTCTCAGCGAGGGGGCTGGCATAGTCTCCACTGCGCGCATCGAGGGACCACCGCTTTATCGTGGGGCCTCTGCGAGCACAGAGACTTGCCAGCTTCCTCGCCTCCCTCCTTGCTCTTGGTGGGCCTTTTTATGATAAGCTTTGCCTCGATTGAACAGGGAGTCTGGCCATGACGAATCGTATTGAAATGAACTCGAAAGTGATGATGGGCAAGCCCGTCATCCGTGGCACGCGCATTCCCGTCGAGTT
>JANOJM010000415.1:0-3616 GCA_031418735.1 Nitrospiraceae bacterium
AAAGGGGTGGTTCCCGCCGAGGTCAGTTCGACCTGGCACCCGGAGATGTTGAAAGCGCAGGCGGTCGCCGCACGGACCTATGCGCTCTACCAGCAGATGTTGAGCGCTACGCGTGAATACGACGTGGCGGCTACGGTGCAAGATCAGGTCTATCGCGGGAAGCAGGGGATTGATGCCGGGATTCTACGGGCGGTAGAAGAGACGCGAGGCTTGGTCATTACCTATCAGGATGCGCCAATCTACGCCGCATTCTCATCGACGGCCGCCGGGCTGACGGAAGATGCCATGAATGTGTGGTCGAAAGACTATCCCTATCTCAAGGGTGTGGAATGCCCCTTCGATCTTATGTCGCCCTATTATCAATGGAAGTCCTCTTTCAGAGTCGACACGCTCGAGCAGAATTTGCGGCAGCAGGGATTCTCCGTGGGGACGATCGAGACGATGACGCCCTTGTCGTTCAGCCGCGGGGGGCGAGTTGCAAAGCTGCGCATCCTCCACTCTGGTGGAGAGTTGGTGCTTCGCGGAGAAGAGTTGCGGAAAGCCGTCGGGTATACCATCATCCCCAGCACGCAGTTTGCCATCGAGTCAATTGGCCGGGATGTGGTGCTTTCCGGCTTCGGTGCGGGCCACGCTGTTGGTATGTGCCAGTGGGGCGCGAAAGAGCTGGCTGAGTTGGGCTATCCGTTCTCGACGATTCTTCAGTATTATTATCCGGGCACCGAACTGCAGCCTATGACGTTGATTAAAGCTCCGACCCCGCCGTCTTCCTCATGAAGCTTTCAGAATTCGATTTCCCCTTCGATTCCTCGCTGATTGCCGCTCATCCATGTCTCCCGCGCGATCACGCCAGGCTGCTTGTTCTGCAGCGGCTTGACCGCTCGCTCGCCCACCGCCGCGTGGAAGAGTTGCCCAATCTTCTTCGTCCTGGCGATCTTCTTGTGGTCAACAATACGAAAGTGTTGGCCGCGCGCGTGGCTGGACGGAAGAGTTCTTCCGGTGCGGAAGTCGAGATTCTCTTTGTGAAGGATCTCGGTGATGCGATCTGGGAAGTGCTGATCAAAGGAACGTTTCGTCCGGGACAGATTATTGAGATGGGTGCAGAGGCTTCTGCTGTGGTGATCGAGCGTGGCGCAATACGAACGACGGTTCGGGTCGAGAGTCCGATTCCGTTTACCCAATGGCTGCGACAATATGGTCGAATGCCGCTTCCTCCCTATTTGAAGCGGGCACCGACTGACCAGGATCGGGAATGGTACCAAACCCTGTTCGCGTTGCATGAGGGCGCGATTGCGGCGCCCACCGCCGGGCTCCATTTCACGCCCGAACTGCTGGCGCGGCTGCGACAGAGCGGGATCGGTCTTACGGCCGTCACGCTCCATGTCGGTGTCGGGACTTTCAAGCAGGTAACGGTCGATCAGATCGAAGACCATCAGATGGGAGCAGAATGGATCGAGGTCGGAGCGGAGGCAGTTCGTGCCATCGAGCAGGTGCGAGCGGCAGGGGGGCGAATTATTTCTGTTGGGACCACGGTCGTACGCGCGCTCGAAACCGCGGCCCGTGCGGACGGTCAGATCCGACCCTATTGCGGAGAGACAGATATATTTATGACGCCAGGGTTTTCTTTCAAGGTGGTCGATGCTCTTCTCACGAATTTTCACTTGCCACGGACAACATTGCTGATGCTGGTCTCCGCACTGGCGGGGACGGAGTTGCTTCGCCAGGCTTACGCGGACGCGGTGCGCGAGCGGTACCGGTTCTATAGCTATGGTGATGCGATGTTGATTCTCTGAGAAAGCCTGAAAGTCGTCAAGTCATCAAATTTTAAAGGCCTGGATGGTAACTGCCTAAGACTTGAAGACGTGATGATGTTTGACGAGACGAAGGGTTTTACAGCAACTCGCGATTGATCTTGATGGGGATGGTCGCTTTGAGCGATTCAGTATAGGCCATCAGCGCGCGTTGCTGTTTTTGAAAGAGAACGTCCTGCACCGCACGGTCTTTTGCCGCCGCGGCCTTCGCAGGATCTGATTCCGTTTGTCGTAGCGTGAGGGCTTGCGCCTCCGCAAACTCGGCAGGGGTAAGGGCTACGGCGTCGCGGATGATCATCTTGGCTTTGTTGCTCAGCACTTCTTTCGCTTCCATCGCTTCGAATGTTGCGGGGGTCAGATGATTAGCTGCCAGGAGCTGTTGGTAGACTTGCGGGTCAAATGTACCGTTCTTTTGAAAATCAGGGATTTGCATGATGGCCTCCCGCAGTTCATCGTTCGCGACGGTGAGGCCCATGTTCTTTGCCGCAATCAGCCAGGTCCGATTGTCGACCAGTTGATCCACGACTAATTGCTTGATCGTTTCGTCTTTGAACTCTCCAGGGACTTTGTCCTTATAGAAGCGATAGGTATTCTCATAGGCGCGTCGAAACTCATCGCGGGATACGGTAAGCTCTCCGACTGTGGCGACGCCGGTGCCGGCGCCAGACTGATCACCGAATCCCCACCAACCCATGGTGATGACAAAGGCGAGGGCGATGATCCCCATGATGGACTTGAGCAGCCACGGATAGCTATGAGACGCTTCGCGCATCGATTTCAGCATGACAATTCCCCGGGAAATTCGTATGGACGGATTCTACGCAGGGATCTGTGGAAAGGCAAGAGACGAGCTTTCTTTTACGCTGCGATCTCACGGTCGAGTTGAGCCGTCCGCTCGTGAAGACGAGAATTATCACCTGCAATATTCAACTTGCCGGATAATGTTCTTTGTTTGTGCTGGGTAGTTTGATTTGCTATACTTTGCCACTAACTGTGAGGAGACCTTTTCGTGGAGGAGGTCAGTGGGGTTCATTCAATCGGTAGCGGGATCTACCCCAAGGCTCAGGTTCTGAACCGTGGTATCGCTAAGCTGATCGATCTGTTAATCGTCGCCGCCGCTGGGCAAATAATTGTGCCGGTAGGTTTTCTTGGAGGATTGGCATATATACTCATTGCTGATGGTTTTGCCGGTGGGCGCAGTATCGGTAAACGGTTGATCGGTCTTCAGACGGTGCTGCCTGATCGGCGTGAGGCGGTAGGGTTTCGAGAATCCATTATCCGTAATTTGCCTTTTGCAGTCGCTCAGTTAGCGTTCGCCATTCCGTATGTAGGATGGCTTGTAGCTGCCGCGATTATAGCGTTCGAAGCCGTATTGATTCTCGGGAATGAGCAGGGGCGGCGTCTTGGCGACGAGGTGGCCGGTACCCAGGTGTTGGATGCAGGGCGACTGGCATTGCCTGACTGAGTATGCGGTCAGGGTCTGAGGGGAAGGGAGAGCAATCGTGGGCTTTGGGAGCGATATCTTTGGATGGTTCTCAAACGATCTGGCCATTGACCTAGGGACGGCGTCGACGCTCGTGTATGTCCATGGGAAAGGGATCGTGCTCAACGAACCCTCGGTTGTGGCAGTTGAGAAAAAGACCGAACGAGTGCTCGCGGTCGGCACGGAAGCGAAGCGAATGTTGGGGCGCACGCCGGGCAACATCATTGCGGTGCGGCCGATGAAGGAAGGCGTGATCGCCGACTTCGAAATGGCAGAGCAGATGTTGAAGCGGTTCATTCAGAAAGCGCACAACCGCAGTGCGTTC
>JANOJM010000416.1:0-4192 GCA_031418735.1 Nitrospiraceae bacterium
GGCCCGTGCGATATACAGCAGTCCATCGGCCATCGAGTAGTTAAACGGTAACTCGCTCACGACTTCGCTGACCTTTTCGTAGACGTGCTGATACAGACGTTCCGCTTCGTCCGGCGTCATGCCTTCCGTCACTTCATAGAAGAAGCCCAGGCTCAAATCCTCTGCCGATGGGCGCATGATCCGCCTGATTCCATAGCTGCCGGGGTCGCTCATGATCGGTGCTTCTTTTTCCAAATCGAAGAGGCAGGGCTGACAAGAGAATCCATACAATCCGTGGAGCCGCTCGTTCTCCACGATAAAATTCATCGTCTCCCTGGCTTCTTCTTCCTTCTCGGTCGGGAACCCGACAATGATGTAGCAATGCACCGCAATCCCCAGGTCGATGCAATCGTCGGCAATGCGACGCACCCATTCCTGCTTGATCCCTTTCTTCATGAAGTCCATCACGCGCTGGTTGAAGGACTCCAATCCGAATACGATCTTCAGGCACCCGGCATCCCGCATCGACGCCAGGAGTTCACGGCTCAGATGCTTTTCGAAGCGCATCTCACAAGTCCATTTGATGTCCAGCTTCTTGTCGATGATCTGCTGGCATAATCGTTTCGCCGGTGAGAGGGCCACGCATTCGTCGGTAAAGAAGAAGCGCTGCGCTCCATACCGCTGCTTGAGCCACGCCAATTCCTCGACAGTCCGGCCCGGCTCTTTCTGCCTGAAGTTCTGGTGATCCAGTGTGAGGGCGCAGAACGCGCAATCCTTGTAGTAGCAGCCTCGTGAAAACTGCACGGGCAATACCGGCTCCGGCGACAAATAGAGCCCGAGCGGGAAGCCATCGTAGTTGGGCGCCGGCAACTGGTTGATGTTTTCAGAGTAAAACGGTTGATTGACCGTAATCTTCCCATTCTGCCGATAGATCAGGTTCGGAACTTTGCTGAAATCTTTTTTTCCATCCAATTGATGAACGAGTTCAAGCAACGCAGTCTCGCCTTCGAACACGATGATATCGTCGGCCAGATCAAAGAGACTCGGGCAGCGACGCAGGTTGTCGACCAGTCTGGTGAAAATGCTGCCGCCGATGGTCAGATGGATGTCAGGAGCGGTTTCCTTAATCAAACGACAGAGTGTCAGACCAGGGATAATCTGCGAAGTCGCCGTAATTGACACGCCGATCAAGTCTGGTTGATCGGCGATAATCGACTGAACGAACTGCTCACGAAAGAGCCGAATGTAGGGGTTTTGGGCTTCATCCCTGATGATCTTCATCAGGTCTTTGGATGAATAGATGGAGCAATTACCGAATTGATTGTCGACAACTGTCAGTCTGGTCGGGAAATAGAGCGTGGAGAGCACCTCTAGCCATTTGTCGATGAGAAAGAGGCTTTCTTTATAGGACTCAAGATCGTAAAAGCCCTCCCCCCGGAGGGTCTCCTTAGCCGGCTCAATCCGGTCGATGAGATAGGGAAAGCGGTCCAGCGACTCCACTACTCTCGCCAAATGCTCGTCACTTCCCGGTCCCGTTTCTCCGGTTCGTTGCCGCTCAAGCGATTGCTGTTTATCGACCAACTCCTGATAGAGCGATACTCCATAGGAATGCGTCACCACCCTGTCCAGGAGTTCGATCCCAAGATCGCGCTGAGAGACGTTCGTGACGCCACCCTGGGCCAAAAATCCTGTCAACGAAGGGAGGCTCAGATAGGGCTGTGACGGATGCCACGTTGGAGGAAAGAGCAGCGAAACCTTCATGCTAATTCACCACCAACTTGCAGGGAAATAGGATGATTTCTCAATAAATTCAGATACTTTTTATACACTCCTGGATCGGCTAAATGCAACACTCGGAGACCTCTCGTAATCAGAGGGCCTAGTGGTGTCCCCTACAGGGCCCACCAACAAGTTCAACAGCCTAGAATAAATATTCGCCACATCTTTAACGCAGAAACATAGGAATTCTTTGTCTAAAGAAGGCAACGTGGCAGACGGTCTACGTTTCAGATTGTTGCTCACCCTCGGCGTGAAGCCTGAGGAATGAATTTCAATGGAGGGATAACACAAAGGGCGGAGTCCCTGAAGGAACTCCGCCCTCGGAGAAACAGTCGCCTAACGAAATCTTACAGCCAGTTGACGCGTTCAGCCGGCCGAATATAGATCGGCTCTTCCACCTGAATGCGCGCCACTTCCTTGCCCGACTTGTTGAAGCCCAGCACGGTGTCGTTGTACATCTCGAACCGCTTCCCGTGGATCTGGGTCTCGAAGACTTTTGGCCCGGGGATGACATCGTACCGGAAGACGATCTGCTGGCTCGCGCGCCAGAGCTGCAGGACCGCGAGCAACTCCCGGCTCGGCACAAGATACTTCTCGATCGCATTATCCACGCCAGGCCCGAACATCTGTCGGGCATAGCCGCGGGGACTATGGCGCGGGGGAATGTAGTAGCCATTGGGCTCGGTGCCCCACTGCGGATACAGGGGCAAGGCCACCTGCTCGACGCGAATCGTGTAGTAGAGCGGGTGCCAGCGATCTTCTGCCCACAAGCCGTCGTCGCCGATCCGCATCAAGCTCTGCATCCGGATCTTCCCCACGCAGGCGGCCATGCAGCGCGTTTCCATCGGCTCGCCTCCCGTCAACGGATCCTTGCCTTCGATCCTGGGATAGCAGGCAATACACTTCTCCGACACGCGGGTGGTGCCCCGATACATCGGCTTCTTATACGGACACTGCTCCACACACTTCTTGTACCCACGGCACCGGTTCTGGTCGATCAACACGATCCCATCTTCCGGCCGCTTGTAGATCGCCTTGCGCGGGCAGGCGGCCAAACAGCCGGGATAGGTGCAGTGGTTACAAATCCGCTGGAGATAGAAAAAGAAGGTCTCGTGCTCCGGTAGACTGCTGCCGGTCATCTTCCAGGGTTCTTCCCGTGAGAAGCCGGTCTTGTCGATGCCTTCCACGAGAGCCCGCATGGAGGTCGCCGTATCCTCATAGATGTTCACAAACCGCCACTCTTGGTCCGTCGGAATGTACCCGATCGCCGCCTGGCCCACCTTGGCGCCCGCGTCGAAAATGGTCATCCCTTCAAACACCCCGTAGGGGGCATGGTGTTTCCGGCCCACCCGGACGTTCCAGACCTGGCCCCCCGGATTCACCTGCTCGATCAGCTGGGTGATCTTCACGTCGTAGAACTGGGGATACCCGCCGTAGGGCTTGGTTTCCACATTGTTCCACCACATGTACTCCTGGCCTTTGGAGAAGAGCCAAGTCGACTTGTCCGCCATCGAACAGGTCTGACAGGCCAAACACCGATTGATATTGAAGACAAAGGCAAACTGCCACTTCGGATGCCGCTCCTCGTAGGGGTACAGCATCTTCCGTCCCAGGTGCCAGTTATACACTTCAGGCATGTTGTTTCCTCCTCGTTAACCGTCGACCGTTAATCGTTACTCGTGTCGAAGCCTTTCCCCGTTGCACGTCTAACGTCGGTCAGACTTTAATCTTAATGTGTTCGCCTTTGAGCCACTTGATCATGAACTCATTTTCCTGGCCAGGCGTGAAGCCCGTCCGCACCGGCTCCCAGGGCCCGCGAGCCCCGATCCCGCCGTCTTCGGCCTTGGTGATCCGGATCAAGCATTCCTTCGGCACCGTGTTGATGGCATGGTGATCGACCTGATAGCCCCACTTGAATTTCCACGCGATGGCGTGTTTACCAGGCAAGGAGTCAGTCTGGTGCATCGGCATCAACCAGTTCCGGGTAAAGGACTGTTGCGCCCCGTACCGGAAGTTCGACTGATAACCCGTATCCACCGCGATGGCGCGACCGTCCGGGCGAGTCTCATGGCCCTTGACCGACTTCGGCGTGGCCACGTACGGCGCGTGCTTCGACATCGCGACATGGTACGGATAGGCCGGGTTGTATTTGGCTCGGATCATGAGCCGCGCAACCTTATAGTACGGATCCGACGGCTTCCAGCCCCGATAGGGCCGGTCCACCGGATTGCCGTCGACATAGACGTAGTCGCCGTCATTGATCCCGCGGTCCTTCGCCGCTTGCGGGTTGATGTGCAGCTGATGCTCGCCGACCCCCGGCGTCCGTTTGTCCATGCGGTAGGGATCGCCGAAGTTCGACTCGTAAATCTGCACCCAATCGTTCACCGACCATTGACTGTGCACCCGATGGCGGGTCTTCGGCGTGACGCAGTAG
>JANOJM010000417.1:0-2748 GCA_031418735.1 Nitrospiraceae bacterium
GGTACGCTCAGAGGATTGGAAGGCATTGCGTCCTGGCCTGGGCATCGGCTGCCGGTTGTCGCGATGTTCACCTGCCGCGTTGTCAATGCTCCCTTGGCCATTCAGCCTGACAATATCGAAGTGGCCTATTTATTGAACTCCGGCATGATCGTCTTCCATGCTGAAAATCAGCAAGACATGTACGATTTCACCATGGCAGGATTTACGATCAGTGAGAAGAATGACGTGACACTTCCTGTCGGTGTCTGCTGCGACGGCTTCTTTGTGACTCATGCCCGTGGATATGTCAGGATGCAGGACCGCAGCATGAAGCTTCCTCCTCGTGAAGCCTGGCGTGGCGCGGTGCCGGTCCTTGATGCGGAGAATCCTCCCGCCCGTTTATCACGTGACGCCCCGGTGCAGAAGTCGAACTTCATGGCCTACAACATCCATGCAGTCTGGCAACAGGAAGTATGGGCGGCAGTCGAACGGTCGCGCAAGTACATCAATCAGTATATGGGCGGGTTGCTCACGGCTGAGAATGTGGACGGTGCCGAGGCGGTGATCATTGCTTCAGGCAGCGCTGCGGCTCAGTCACGGGAAGCCGTTCGTATTTGCGCAGAAAAGGGTATCAAGATCGGTTTGATCAAGGTCCGGTCGCTCCGTCCATTTCCGACGAAGGAATTACGGCAGCTCTGTGGCAAGGCGAAGCTCATTGTGGTGCCCGAGTTTAACTATGTCGGATGGCTGGCGAAGGAAGTAGCGACCGCGATTTACGGGTATTCCAACGCGAAGATCATTGGTGGGCCACGTGTATATGGTGGTCAGTCGATGCCGGTGGAGCTGATTGTGGACGAAGTCGAGTCCGGTCTGACCGGGAAGAAGTCGAGCAATGTCGCACAGTCTTCGATTATGGGTGGCGCTGTCAATCAGGATGACGTCGCGCACTTCATGCGCAGCATCTAAAACGATCGTAAGGCTAAAACAAAGAGCCCGATCCTTAAAAGGATCGGGCTCTTTTGTTTTGCAGTCTATCCGATCTGTCTGGTCTATCTCGTGACTAGACAGACTGGATAGACCAAACAGACATTCTTCTACCCCTGCAGCTCGTCCTGCACCATGTCTTCACTCTCCGGCATGCCGTAGGCGACGTACTTGGCGTAGGAGAGATAGATCATCGCGCTATCCCTCATCGCTTTGGAGCCTTGCGACAAGCGAAAGACTTGGTCGGGGTTGTGGGCTGGTGCTGCACCCATCGTCTCCACGTGGCTTTGAAGGAGCATGGTGAATCGTTCCATCGAGTTTTCGACATCTTTGTAGGCCAGCAGAATTGCGTCTGTCATGGTTGTCCTCCTAGTCGGCATCAGCTTACACTATGCCCATGCACCCCTTCAACGAGAAGAAATCGGCCAGCCTGTCATCGGAAATTCTCAAGGTTCTGGCAAGGGTAACGTCAGACAGGAATCTCAGCGGTCACGCGCTGGCGCAAGCGGTCGTGAATCTATCACGATTATTCACAACCGCACGGCCATCGTTGCCGATCCGTTACCTGGATGATCCAAACCATGCGGCTGCCTATCACTCGTATTTTCTCCCTGTGAACCTCTCAAAAGTCCAAGTCCTGCTAGATGAGTTGCCGAACGACAACAGCACTGAAATACCAGATCGACCGATGGCGGTACTCGATCTCGGTTGTGGCCCAGGGACTGGAGCTCTAGCCCTGCTGGATTGGCTGTGGCATCGCAGTCCGAAGCGGGCAAAATCCCTGTCGGTCCTGGCTACTGATGCGTCCAACTTATCTTTGCAGGATGCGAAGAAGTTGTGGGAGGCCTACTGCAAAGAGATTGGAATATCCAACGTAGGTCTCCGTTGTGTCGAGGGCAACCTGGAGCATCCACTGAAAGGGGATCTCGGTAAGCAGATTGTGCGAGGCGGGCCCTATGATCTCATCATTATGGCGAACTGTCTGAACGAATTGTTTGCTACAGCGCCTGACCCTCCGGCAGAGAAAGCCGCAGTAATTGGACAACTTCTTCCGTTTCTCGCGCCGCACGGCACAATCATGATCGTCGAGCCGGCTTTGCGGCAGACAGCAAGGGCGCTACATCAGGTGCGTAATCACCTGCTCAAACAGGGGCTCTGTACGGTCTATAGTCCCTGCTTGCATGAGGGGGCCTGTCCTGCCTTAGTCCACCCGGACGACTGGTGTCATGAAGAGCGGCCATGGCATACGCCTCCTGCGATTGCTGCGCTCGATCAGGAGGTGGGATTTATTAAAGACGCGTTGAAGTTTTCTTATCTGCTGTTGCGCACAGACGGACGCACGGTTGTGCCACGGAGTCCTCAAACCTTCCGGGTCGTGAGCGAGTTACGGGAATTGAAGGGGGAGAAGCGAGCCTGGCTGTGCAATGAAACGGGACGGCCTGAAGTCGGGCGGTTGGATCGAAAGGCGTCTCCTCAGAATGCGGCTGTCGATAGCTGGCATCGCGGCGCCATTGTGCAGATCGAGCGGATTGTACGCAAGGAGAAAAAAGGGAAGGTATCGCCGGTTGGAAGGATTGAGAGTGATGTTGCCGTCGAAATCGTTCGTCCCGTTTGAATCTCCGCAATCAGGAGAGAGGAAGCGTTCGGCCTCAGAATGATGCGAAGGAGTAGGCAGACCGTTCTTCTTGCTCGCAGAGCCCCCACGATAAAAAGGATTGGAAGGACTCCCACGTTGGTCCTGTGCTCCCGGAACGCGCGCCCTGAGAAGGGCCTCGTTCGACGGGC
>JANOJM010000418.1:0-2466 GCA_031418735.1 Nitrospiraceae bacterium
CGTGTCTCGCCCGACTCGCTCGGCGACCATCACCACCCCGCCTGTGCCGTTGATGGTCCCCCCGGTCACCCGTACCCCGACTGTTTTTTCGACCGGGATCGATTCCCCCGTGATCATGGATTCATCCACAGCAGTCGTACCCTCTTGGACCATCCCATCCACCGGCACTCGCTCTCCCGGCCTGACGCGCAGCCGATGGCCCACCCGAATATGTTCGAGCGGCACATCTTCTTCCTGTCCCCCCGGCATGATCAGCCTGGCCGTCTTTGGCGCAAGCCGAAGCAGGGCACGAATCGCGGAGCTCGTTTGGCTTCGAGCCTTCAACTCAAGAACCTGGCCAAGCAGAACAAGCAGCGTAATGATAGCCGCAGCCTCGAAATAGACCGCGATCGAACCGTCATGCAGTCGAAATGAACTGGGAAGCAGCGTCGGCGCAACGGTGGCAAAAGTGCTGTAGCCATAGGCTGCGCCGGTTCCCATGGCAATGAGCGTAAACATGTTGGGAGCCCGGTTCACCACTGAGCTCCATCCCCGCTGGAAAAATGGCCAGCCTCCCCAGAGCACCACCGGCGTTGCCAGCAGCCATTCCACCCAGTTCCTCACCGAACCGGAGAGGGCCTGCGGCAATGACAGGCCGGGCACCATATCGGCCATGGCCAGAAGCATGACCACAAGGGAAGGTCCGAGACAGATCCAGAACCGCCTGGTCATGTCCTCAAGCTCGGGATTCTCTTCATCTTCGAGCGAGACGACTTTGGGTTCCAGCGCCATCCCGCAAATCCGGCAAGCTCCCGGTTTGGTCTCCAGTACCTCTGGGTCCATCGGACAGATGTACTCGACCACTCCACCCGGAGGTACCGGCATGACGAGCGGAGCGCGCTGCTCAGGAGGAATCAGGTAGTAAGCCGGATCCTTCTGAAACTTGGTGAGACAGCTCGTCGCGCAGAAGTAATAGGTCTTCCCTTGATACTCATAAGATCCGGCTGCCGTGGCCGGCTGCACGATCATCCCGCACACGGGGTCGATGGACGCAGGCCCCGTCGCAACCGGGGCAGGCTGCATCATGGGGAGGGATCTTCTCATGGTCGGCTTAGGAGGACTGGCTGGCCGTGGCTGTAACGCCTGTTCCGGATTTGCCTTGAATCGCTCCAGGCAAGAGAGGCCGCAAAAATAGTAGCGCTTGTCTCGATGGTCGTGGCTGCCGGCTGCCGTCGCCGGATCGACCGTCATCCCGCAGATTGGATCGATCGCCATCTTCCCTCAGAAGGAGTTTCGAGTTTAAGGTTTTGAGTTTTAAGTTTTCGGACTCACCGTAACTCTACACTCAGAACTCAACACTCAGAACTTTCGAGTTTACTTCTTCGCATCGTTTTCGAGAATGCTGCGAATGACCGTAAAGACATTTTCTTGTGTCATGTTCGCGCCGTCGACTTTGATATTGCCATCCAGCAAGATCGACGGAGTGGATGACACCTTAATCCGCTCTCCCCATCGCTTGCCGTTTTCAACAGCCTTGGCAGGCTTTCCGCTGGCCATTCCCTCTTCAAACGCTTTCGGATCGAGCCCCACTTCCTTAATCAGACCTTCTCGCAACGAGCGATCCAGCACTCCATCGATCTTGTCTTTGTGGATCGTGCGAAATAAGACCGTCTTCATTTCGTTGCCTTTACCCATCATCTTGGCCTGCTCATACATATCGAATGCCGTTGGGAGCTTTCCGCGAATGACGGGGAACCCGACCATCGTGATCTCTAACTTGTCACCGAATTCTTTCATGAGCAGCGGCACCGCTGTCTCATCGAAGAGGTGACAATGCGGGCAATAGAAGTCGGCGAACTCGATTACCTTTACTTTACCAGGTATATGCGTGGACACCTCACCCATCACGACTTCGTACTTGCCATTCAAAGCGAGTGGCACGGCGGTGGCCGGAGAAACCCAGAGGACGGCAACCGTCCATACAATCGCACAGACTGCCAAAACCCATTGCGCACGCTGTTTATTGGCCATATCAACTCCTTATCTTAGATCAGCACAGATTGCTCATTATATCGAATGTGTCCCAAACTTACTCTCTGTTATACTGTGGCCATGTTGGACAAGCTCTTAGCTCGCACGCTGCTCTCTGTCGTAACCTTGCTCGTAACGCTCACAGGCTGTGCCTCGATGCAAGAGGCGGAAGACAGACAGACGCTCACCTTCCTCCAAGTCAAGGCAACACCTGACTCCTTTCACGGTCAATCGGTAATCTTCGGTGGGAAAGTCTTGACGGCTCGACGGCAAAAAGACGGCACGCGGATCGAGATCTTACAGTTACCACTCGAACAATCCATGCGCCCCGGATACGACTTGACCCAATCACAAGGCCGTTTCATCGCCCTCTACCGAGAATTCCTCGATCCTGCGACCCTTCCACCGGGAACCAGAGTCACTGTGAGAGGTGAGGTCTCCGGTTCCGTTACCCTG
>JANOJM010000419.1:0-3004 GCA_031418735.1 Nitrospiraceae bacterium
CCGGCCCAACAACTCTCGCAACTCATGTACCGTCAAATCGGATGAATCAATAATACGGTCGGCGTGGCGCCGCAGATCGGCGAGACGCTCCTTTTCAAACCGCACTCCCTCCAATACCGGGAGATGCGGCAGGAGCGGGTGGGGCCTCCGAGACTCTGAGAATCGGCGAACCAGCACCTCCTCACGAGCTTCAAAGAATATCAATTCAACCGAATGACCAAGAACCTTAACCCGCTCAAGAACCCCCACGAGATCGGAAAAGAACACGCGTTCCCTGACATCGATGCCAAGCGCAACATTTTTAATCTCGCCCCCCTGCTGATGACAGAGCTCGACAAAAGTCGGCAGGAGGGCCGGCGGCAAATTATCGATACAGAAATACCCTGCGTCTTCGAAACATTTGAGGGCATGTGACTTCCCTGATCCAGAAAGACCACTGATCACCACCAAATTTAGTCCTGCCATGCCTGCTACCCCTTACGGATCAATCAGGACCACTCGATCACGATCGACACGCTGAAGAATCTGCAGTTTCCCCGAAGACAGCGCAGTAAACACCACCAACGAACCAGGCAGAGGATCGAGCCGGCGCTTCGCATCCTCCAGAGTCAGAACAACCCGAACCGGACGAATAACTTCAAGCTCTTCCTCTTCCTGACGAAGAGCCTGGCGCGGAGCCTTACGCACCGACCTCTTTGTCGGTTCTTTATGATCAGTCTGGCGTTCCTTATGTTTTCGTATCTGGGCGCTCAAGCGGTCTACGAGCTGGTCGATCGTCGCGTACATTTCCTGGGTCGAAGCTTTTGCCTGAATCCGCCGCCCTTGCATTGTACAAACGACCTCCGCACAATGTTGAAGCTTGCTCACACCCAGGATCACTTCCAGGTGGCTCAGCTTCACTTCATACCGCGCCAGCCTCTCAAACCGATTTTCGATATGTTGTCTGAGCGCCGGCGTAATAACGAGGCGTCGTCCTGTAATCTTCATAGGCTTTCGTCCTTTCAAGCTGAATAACCTCGGCCCCTCTGTCAGTCAGCTATGCTGGTTGATTTTGAGCATCCATAGCACCGGGGGAAGCACCAGATAAGAACCAACTACAAACGCAGCTGGACAGGGAAGGTCTAACAGGCTGCGGAGAAACTATTGTGGCACGGTGGAATTCAATAGCCTGTAGATTTAGTACAACGAAAGAGCCGTGATCAGGATGCTCAAAAAGTCCGTTCAGCAAGGCCGCAGCGAGCGAGGAGGCGAGGCGTACGCTTCGGTACGTTGAGCCTCTGAGCGATGCGAGAACGCCGCTGGTGGGCTTTTTCAGCATCCTGCTAAAAAAATCGCTTGCGTTGAGTCGCAGAGGGAATATGTTCTTCCGCCCGATACTTGGCCACTGTCCGTCGCGCGATGACTACCTGTTGTGTAAGCAGGCGCGCAGCGATCTCTTCATCTTTGAGGGGGTGGCGGGCATCTTCCTCCGCCACCATCTTCCGAATCATCTCCCTCACCGTCACGGACGACATCATGTCGGAAGGCTGATCCGCTCGCTGCAGTCCGGCGTTAAAGAAAAACTTTAGATCCAACAACCCTTGCGGGCAATACATGTACTTGTTGGCTGTTACACGACTGATTGTCGACTCGTGCATCCCGATATCTTCAGCCACCTGTTTGAGCACCAATGGCTTCAGATGCTCCACACCCTTCTCAAAGAACTGCTCCTGAAACTTCACGATACTCGACACCACTTTTACAATCGTCTTATTCCGTTGCTCGATGCTGCGAATGACCCATTGCGCCGCCCGAAGCTTTTCATCCAGATAGGCCTTTGTCTCCTCCGACCCGTTCTCGCCTGCCCCCATCATCTGCTTATAGTAGGGGCTGATCCGCATACGGGGCAGCCCGTCGTCGTTCAGCAATACTACCCATTCACCTTCATTCTTCGCGACAAACACGTCAGGGACAATTACATAGTTCTGGGTATTCGTAAACGGTCGCCCCGGCTTCGGCTCAAGCACTTCGATGACCTTGGTCGCTTGAAAAACCTCTTCTACTGTGACATCGAGGGCTTTTGCAATTCTCGCATACTGTTTCTTCTCCAAGTCTTTGAGATGGTGCTGAACAATGGCTTCAACAATCGATCCCTTCAAGGCACCAGGTCTGGCCCCTAATGACCCCATCGGACTCTTCCCCAAATGCCCGATCTGTAAGAGTAGGCATTCCGCCAGATCGCGCGCCGCCACTCCCGTCGGATCAAAGCTCTGAACATCCTTCAGAACTGACTCTCCTTCAACCTCGGTGAAGTCAGTTCCGCTGACCATTTCTGCGAGAGACATGCGCAGATACCCGTCATCGTCAAGGTTACCGATGATCAACCGCCCAATCCCCTTTTCACGATCGGACAAACCGGAAAACGATAGTTGCCAGAGAAGGTGGTCTTCCAAGGAGGTCGCCTTCGCCATGGTTTGTTCATAGGAGGGAAATTCATCTTGAGAGGACGACTGAGACTCGGACCCACCAATCCGACGATCGCTTCCAAAGTACTCTTCCCAACCAGCCGCTGAGACCTCATCCGGCGTATCCCGTTCTTCGGGAGTCGACTCCTCCGCATTCGACGGCTCACTATCCGCTGAGGCCGCCGCATCTTCCGCCTTCTCCTCTGCACTTGTGGCTTCACTGTCCTCCGCTTCAGCGGGGAGATCCTCCAAAAGCGGGTTTTCCATCAAATGTTGCGTGAGGCTCTGCTGGAGCTCAAGTCGCGACAATTGCAGCAGCTTAATTGCCTGCTGCAATTGGGGAGTCATGATCAGCTTTTGACTTAGTCGAAGGTCGAGCCTGAGCTTCATACGCGAAGATCCTTACGCATCATAGTTTGAACCGTTCCCCCAGATAGACCGCTCGGGCCGTTTCGCTCTTGACGATGGACTCAGGAGACCCGGCCTCCAGAATCAACCCTTCGTTGATGATGTAGGCCCGATCTGTGATTGACAGCGTCTCCTGGACATTGTGATCGGTG
>JANOJM010000420.1:0-3776 GCA_031418735.1 Nitrospiraceae bacterium
CCGCAGCCCCGTGCAGGGAATCCGATAGAGATGCGCATAACAATGGGCCATGAGTTCATTGGCCTTCTTGCTGGCCGCATAGAGCGAGACCGGATGATCGACGTTGTCATGAATCGAAAACGGCATCTGGGTATTGCCGCCATAGACGGAACTCGATGAGGCATAGACCAGATGCTCGACCTTCGCCTGCCGACAGCCTTCCAATATGTTCAGAAACCCTTCAATGTTGCTGTCCGTATAGGCATGCGGATTCACGAGCGAATAGCGCACGCCGGCTTGCGCCGCCAGATGGACGACGCGCCGGATCGGATGCTTCGCGAACAGCTTCTTCATTCCAACCCGATTGGCCAGATCGAGCTTCGTGAATGAAAACGACTTGAACGGCTTGAGCTTCGCCAGCCTCGCCTTCTTCAATCGCACGTCGTAGTAGTCGTTGACGATATCGAGTCCGATCACCCGCTCGCCTCGCTCCAGCAACCTGGTCGCGGTATGAAAGCCGATAAATCCTGCGACACCGGTGACGAGGATCGGGTCTTGCTGTGCTTTACGCGCGGTCATAGTCGGTCCTTTTCTATTCAGCGAGATGGTGTGGTGCGGCTTCCGGCTTTCATGAACGGAGGATCTCCGTGGTCAAGCCGGTAGAGCGACAGAGGCGTGAGGGCTTCTCCCGTCTTCATCGATTCCACGAGCCCGTCGGCCGTACGACGAAATAGATCCAACGCATGTCCGTAATGATACCCGCATCCGTTCTTGGCGAGAAGATCTTTGAGAGTTTCAGGCAATTCCCAGTGAGCCGTCAGCAACGCGGTACGGGCAGGATTCCGTCGGCTGAACATGAACGAGAGATGGTCCGGATACCAGTCTGCGCCGCCGGTGGCATAGGACACGAACAGCTTGGCCTGCGCCGCAGCGCACACATCGGCAAGATACGCGTTCGTGAGATAGCCGTTTTCTCCCACGTCGAGCCATTTCCCTGGGTGAGACAAGGGCGCATGGGCCGCATGGCCACGAACTTCGAGAAGTTGTTGTTGCGAGGCAAACACCAGCGGGATCGGCCCATGCTTTTGTACGAGCGACTGAATCACTCCGTCCTTGAGGGCGGACCTGCCGCTATTCGTCGGCCCGCTGTCCGCATGCACAAGCACGTTATAGCCACGATCGGCGATGAGATAGCAGTTGCGCGGCATCTCCAGATCGCAGGGGTCTTCGCCGTAGAACGGTACGGAATACACGGCTCCTCCTTCGAAGGCCCAACTCTCCCCGTGGGCCAATTCAATCACGTGACTGAATCCCAACTCTCGCAAGAGCGACAGATAATCGTAGGAGAGCATGCGCCGATTCCTTCGGCTCGGCACGATGATCGGCGTGTCCTTGGGCAGGTGCAAGAGCGTGCGAGGATCCACATGATCGTCGTGATCATGGGTCAAGAAGACGGCAGCCGGTTTGGGCAGCAAGGATCCCCAGAGCGACGGAATGGAGGACTCCGCAAACCAGGGGAGCAGCCAGGGATCGAACAATAGCGCCTGATCTCGTTGCCGATACAGCAACGCAGCATGACCAAGATGGACCGTGTCTTGATCGTGCAGCGTTTCAAACCAACGGGATCTGACGGAGGAGGTGTTTGAGCTGACCAGACACTCATGCTGGTGAAGAGATTCGATCAATCGCGTGAGCAATCGTTCTCCATCTCGCCCCGAGGTCGCCACCACCGTGTTGATTTCGTCGGTCTGATGCGTACCGTCCAAGAACCCCAGAATCTTTCCCACCAACGGCCCCATCTGTCGCTGGTCGAACCCCATAGGGATTGCCTGCCGCTTCACAGAATGGAAAATCCGTAGCCCGCTGTTGGTGACGATGGAAGACTTTGTAGGGTCGGTTGGAAACTCCCATTGAAACGTGCCATCCGGCTTCCGTCCGCAACGGATGTGCTGTTGCAGATAAGGACGGGCGTTGATCACCTCCGCATAGGCATCTTCCAAGCGCCGTTGACGATCGGGATCGTCGAGCGGGGCACGCTTGGAAAAGACATCGCTGATGGCTGTATCGATCGCGCTGGAGAGGAGTCCGTGGGCTTCATGGAGACTGGCGACGACTTCAGGCGCCACCCCTGCAATAAAGGGAAAGGGCCCCGGAGGCTCCGCGCTTTCCAATTGAACCCAAGCCCAGGGCGCAAGGCTGAGATACTGTTTTTTCGGCAGACTGTCCCAGATCTTCATGCTCGTAAGGCGGGAGGCGTAAGGCGTAAGGGGATCGTCTCTCTGCCTTTGACCTCGCTACTCTCAACCATCGCCTCACCCCTTACGTGTGAATTCCAGCTTGCTGATCGAAGGTTCGTACAACGCTTGAATGACAACCCCGTCGGGATCGGAAAAGTAAAAGGAATAGCTGCCGTCGCGGTGTTGCTTCGGCGGTGTCACAATCCGCCCGCCCAGTTGCTGCAAGCGCGGTTCAACCTCTTGATACATCCGGTCGACTGCCTCGGGACTCTCAAGGATCACGCCGATGTGATCCAACGATTGACCCTTCAAGGGTTGATACGATGCGATCTCGGACGCTGGAATCTGATGTAAGGCCAAATTATCTGGTCCAGAGCTGAAATACACATTGTCTGGGTCCGGTTCCCACACCACCTTCATCCCCAGCAGCTGTTCATAGAATGTACGAGAACGCGCAAGATTCGTGACGCGCAACGCCACATGGCGTAATCCTCGATGGAGCGGAGCACTCATAGTCATCCTCAATAGAATCCGTATAGTAGGGAGCGGCCTCTGCTCCGTCAATTGAAAATCCTTGCGGCTCACCCACCTCACTCGAACCGATAGCTGCGCTTCATCTCCAGCCACTGATGCGACCAGCAAATAGTGCGCATATGGCCGTTCGCCCTGAGCGCTTCGACTCTGCTCAGCACAGGCCTGTCGAAGCCTGCGGTGAGTTTATCGAACCGGGCGGGAAGGCACTATTTGCTGGTCGCATCAGTAACTATGGTACGATACCAACGCTCCCGATCTTGAAGAAACAGTCTACGTTGGCTTTTTACTTTTTCCCTCGAAGGCCTCATGACTACCACTGGCTTCAATGGTCTCACCGTCGCCTCGTTTGAGTCTCGCATGGCGGCGGAGATCGCCCGGCTCATCGAGCGCCATGGGGGAAATCCACTCGTCACTCCCGCCCTCCGCGAGATTCCACTCGATGACAATTCCGCAGCGTTGAAGTTTGGGGTTCAGCTCACGACCGAACGAGTCGATCTTCTCATTCTTCTGACTGGTGTCGGCACCACCGCGCTGTTCGATCTCCTCAAAACACGCTATCCCTGGCCGTCGATTATGGCAGCCCTCAAACAGACGGCCATCGTTGCCAGAGGACCAAAGCCGGTCTCAGCCCTCAAATCATTCGGCCTCCAACCGACGCTGACTGTGCCAGAACCGAATACTTGGATCGATTTGATCTCAACCTTGGACGAATACCGGCCAGTGAAGGGATTGCGCATCGCCGTACAGGAATATGGGGCGTCAAATCCTGATTTGTTGAAAGCCTTGAACCAGCGTGGAGCCGAGGTCTTTCAGGTTCCCATCTATCGCTGGGCGCTCCCGGAAAATCTGGAGCCGCTACGGCTAGCACTCAACGAAATTATTGCCGGCAAGGTGTCTGTACTTCTTATCACCAATGCGGCCCAAGTGGATCATGTCATGCAGGTGCTGGAAAAAGACGGAAAGGTAGCGCCCTTTCGGGCGGCCCTCAAGAAGATGGTCGTCGCCTCTATCGGCCCGACCGCCAGT
>JANOJM010000421.1:0-2397 GCA_031418735.1 Nitrospiraceae bacterium
CGTTGGGACCGCCGGTCTTGATCGAAATACACACGATAGCTTATGCATCGAGAGTTCCCTGCCAGGAATTCGTAGTCCCACACCTCGCTTCCAGTCTGAAGTTTCTTGATCCGCTGGGGGTACCCGAATCGGCGGATCAAGTCGTCCTGGACGATCTTGCCGATACTGGCTTCGAATTCATCCACGCGAGGATGACTGCAAGACAGAAGGAGCAGTAGGAGAAAGCTCGGGAGAAGGCACCATGTCAAGCGGCTGGTCATCGTCACGATAGGGTGCAGCAACCGATTACAATTGCCGGTAAATCATGCGGTGTCGGCGAGAAGAAATCAAGCGGCAGTCAAGGGTGGCAAGGATTCGTCCGTGGGATACCTTAGTGGGAGTCGAAAGGGATCGGTGGGCGTCTGGTAGCTTGCCAGACTCTGTTCGATGGACTGATGGCACCAGGCGGTCAGTTTATGCCGATCGCCGGCTGAGCTTTCGATGGGATCTGTATATGACACCTGTGCCAGTGTGGCCGGCTGAGCAAGAATATTCCTGATCGATACGACCAATGACTGACTGCCGACAACGGCGGTATCGGTGCCAAGTGTGCCGTCGAGCCAACGGTAACTGATTCCGACAGGCCAGATCAGCGCTTCTGCTGCAAGGGCCGACTCAAGCAATCCTGAATGGAATGCGCGAACGGATGTGCCATCGGTCGTGGCCCCTTCAGAAAAGAGCGCGATACAGTCTCCACGCCTAAGAAAATTGGCGACGGATTTCTTTATGCGGGCCAATTCACGCGGGCTGGTCCGTTTGAAGAATATTGTTCCGGTTCGGACGGCCATCCATCCTACCAGAGGCCATTGCCGCACCTCCGCCTTGGCCACAAAACGTACTCGCCGACAGGCGTTCATGACGAGAATGTCCATCCAAGAAACGTGATTGGCGACAAACAACACGGACGAGACTTTTCCCAGTGGTGTCTCGCCGCGCAGGTTCAGACGAATGGACAACACATCCAAAACTTCGCGGCACCAACTCTCAATGAGTACATCCCGCTCGGATGGTCGAAGGTGAGGAAAGACGCAGCCGATAAGGAGCAGTCCTTTCAGCAGCTTCAGGACGAGTCGGCTTCCTCGTTGCAGCTGGGTTATGCAGCCGGTGCGTGGATTTGGCATGGCGCTCCCAAGAAAGGTTTGGCAAAGATCAGCTTGCCCATCTGTATCAAGCTTGGACCGGCTATGTAACAGAAAGGTCAACTCTCTGTGAAACAAGAGTTAACTTACTGGGGAAGGAGCGCAAAGGGGTGAAATACAGTTCCTAGATTCAGTCGGGCATGTTGCGGTCTTTGAGTTTGTATCCAAGAGATTTGACCGAGATGATGGCTTCCTCAAGTAACAGGATTTTGAGTTTCAGCCTGCGGATATGCACGTCCACGGTCCTGGTGGTGCCGTAGTAGTCATAGCCCCATACGGAATTCAAGAGAACGTCGCGGGTCAACACCCGACCTGGATGCCGCAGAAGTTGTTCGAGCAATCCAAATTCTTTTGCGGTCAAGGGGATCTCTTCGCCGTCGACCAGAGCTTCGTGTCTTGTGAGATCCAGCAGCAACGATCCGTATGCGTAGGATGTTTGTTTCGGGTCATCGGCTCGCTCCAATCGTCGGAACAGGGCCTTCACCCGCGCGACCAACACTTTTGGGCTAAACGGCTTGGTGACATAGTCATCGGCTCCCAGCTCGAGTCCGATGATGGTGTCTGATTCTTCAGCCTTGGCGGTCAACATCATGATGGGGAGCAAGGCTGTGTCCAGCGAAGTCCGGATCTTTTTGCAAATCTCCAATCCATCCATCTCGGGGAGCATGAGATCCAGAATGACCATATCGGGGCGGTCGGATTTGACCAGCTTGAGGCCTTCGACACCTGTCTTCGCGATCGTCGGTCGAAACCCATCTTTTTCAAGGTACAGTTTCACCAACTGGGCAATGTCTGCCTCGTCTTCAACGATCAATATTTTCTTTGGTGTAAGGGACGGCATGTCAGTATCAGTGATTGAATTCGATGGTTGGCTCGATCAAACAATGCTCCATTTGAGTGGCAGGATAACCCAGCGATGTTACGGGTACATTACGAATGTGTAACAGATGGTGACATAATTTTCCGCTGAGCCAGATAGTTTTGGTGGCTGTACCAGATGGTCAAGCGATGAAGTTGGGTATGGAAGTGCTTGAACGTCCGAGTGAGTTGCACTGTGCGAGGTCTAAAAAATAAGGTACTGGCGGAACATCGTGACAATCTCCGAGAAACAGAGAATGTTTCTCTCTTGTCCAGACTGGTTGGCGGAGGGGGCGAGATTTGAACTCGCGGACCCCTTGCGAGGTCTCCAGTTTTCAAGACTGGCACGTTCGGCCGCTCC
>JANOJM010000422.1:0-5067 GCA_031418735.1 Nitrospiraceae bacterium
CTTGCTGCCATTGCATGGTTTTGGCAACCGCTGGTTTCGCTGTTTTCACTCACGCAACAGCAGGAACAGTATTCGCACATTGTGCTCATCCCAGGACTGAGCCTGTATGTGCTCTATCTCGATCGGAAGGCGACCTTTGCCTCAAGGGAGTGGAGCCCATGGCTTGGTTCTCTATTGATCGGGCTGGGGGCTTGGGGCTACTGGTCTGCCGATGCTGCGATCTTTGCCCCGGACCAGCTGTCGATGACGGTATTGGCGTTCGTGATGATGTGCTGGGGGATCGCGTTGTCCTGTTTCGGGGTCAACATCTGTCGCAGGGTGTCGTTTGGGCTGCTCTGCCTTCTCTTTATGGTGCCGCTTCCCTCGTTTCTTTTGGAGGCCATTGTTGGATTTCTTCAGCGTACGTCGACAGAGGCAACCGCCGCGCTGTTTTCGCTTCTGGGGATCCCGGTTTTCCGGGAAGGATTCGTATTCAGTCTATCGAATTTCACGATCCATGTAGCGCAGGAATGCAGCGGAATCCGATCGGCTCTCTCCCTCTTCATTACCAGCGTCGTCGCAGGGCATTTTTTTCTTCGGTCTGCCGGGACTAAGCTAGGGCTAGTAGCGATCGTCCTTCCTCTCGCCATCGTGAAAAATGCCTTTCGCATCGTCGGGCTGGCCCTCCTTGCCAATTATGTAGATCCGACTTTCATTACGAATAGCCTGTGGCATCGCAGCGGGGGCATCCCGCTTTTTGTACTCTCCGTTGTTGTGCTGCTTTCCATTGTCTGGCTGTTACGCAGACTTGAGAAAAGATGGGTTCATCCTCAACTGGATGATCGGACAAGGTCGTGACTACTCAATCGAGCACCAGTGTCTATACGATCGATCCGTTACGGGATGATCGCTGGCCTGAGCTCATTGCCAGACACCCAAACGCCTCGGTGTTTCATACGAGCGGTTGGTTGCGTGCATTGCAGATAACGTACGGGTATGAGCCGGTTGCCTTCACGACCTCCCATCCTTCCCAGGAACTCACGAACGCCATACTGTTTTGTGTCGTTCGTAGTTGGCTCACCGGCGACCGGCTTGTCTCGTTGCCTTTTTCGGATCACTGTGAGCCGCTCGTTGACGATGCCGGGCAGTTCGAGGCGCTCTGTGCCCATGCTGAGGCGATGCGAGTAAGAGAACGGCAACAATATGCGGAAATACGGTCGTCGAGCTCCTGCCTCGACTTTGAGAAGGCATTCGGTCGCGCCAAGACCTATACCCTCCACCGGCTGAATCTTCGGCCTGGCCTCGATACCTTGCGCAAAAAATTTCATAGGGATTGTATTCAACGCAAGATTCGTCGCGCCGAGCGGGAATCCCTTGCCTATGAAGCGGGCCGTAGTCCACTGCTGCTCCAGCAATTGTACGGGTTGCTGCAGTTAACCAGGTCTCGGCACCACCTGCCACCGCAACCGTTCGAATGGTTCCAGAATCTTGTGACCTGTATGGGGAAGGACGTCTCAATCAGAATCGCCTCGCAAGGCAGCCGGCCCATCGCAGGCATCATGACGTTGGATCATGGAAAGACCATGGTCTACAAATATGGCGGTTCTGATACGAAGTTCAACAATCTTGGCGCGACGCCCATGCTGTTTTGGCAGGCTATCCAGGATGCAAAAGAGGCCGGGATGGAGGTCTTGGATCTGGGGCGTTCGGATCTCGATAACCCCGGTTTGATTCTGTTCAAGGAGCGCTGGTCGACAGTGCGCTCGCCCCTGGCCACGTGGCGGGCTCCCGCAACGACCGCCTCGTCATCTTTTGGACAGGTAAAAGCCTGGCTGGCAAAAGAGGGATTTACGCATCTCCCTGACAGCGCGTTGACGTTAGCAGGGCGACTGCTCTATCGGCATATCGGGTGAGGGATGCAGGGGTTATGGGGATAGGGGTGAAGCGGAATTGGGAATGAGGAATGGTGAATGTGGAATTGTCGGAGTCAGATTTGATTTGACGATTTCCGAACATTCATCATTCCAAATTCCAAATTCAACATTAGACAAGTCTCCACATTTGGATGATCTATGATAATGCTCCCGACATGGTTTGCCATTGCGGCTGGTTTCGTCGCGGCGATGGCCGGCGTGATGGCCTGTACGCTGCTTGTTATACGGCCAGGGAGTTCCTTGCACCGGAGTCTCTCGCTGTTGCTGGGAACGATCGCTTTGGCCCATTTAGCCAATGCTGCAGGACTGCTCGTCGAATCCCATGCTCTAGGGTGGCGTGTGGCCGCAATGGTTGCAGAGCTTGTCGAACCAGCCGCGTTGCTCTATGTCGGCCTGGGATTCCTGAATCCGGTTGAGCGGAGCAGTAATCGCTCTGCCATATGGCGGGCTCGCATCGTGGGATGCGTAGGCCTGTTGCTGACTGGTTTTGTAGTGACCGGACAGATTTTCGAGTGGAAGGTTCTTGAGGATGCCGGGACAGCGATTGCTCTCACCTCATTGGGACGCATGCCCTATGTCTTTATTGTGATCGGCATGGTTCTCGCGCTGGCACAACTGGAGTTAGTCTTGCGCGCAAGCCACGAACCGGTCCGCCATAAATTGAAATTCATGGTGATCGGGTTAGGGGGGCTGGCCGGGTACCAAATCTACCAAGCCAGCCAGATGCTCCTGCTTCCAGTCTGGCAGGCAGATCAGGTGTTGATTGGAAGCATCGTGACGGCCATGGCGCTCTGTTTGACCGCCTACGGGTTGGGACGGACCCATCTGCGTGATGTCTTCGTCAATGCCTATGTCTCCCAACAGGCTCTGTTCGGCTCAGTGACCTTTATCGTCATTGGGCTGTATTTACTGGCGGTGGGGGTGATCGGTGAATGGCTTCGTCGGACGAATCAGCCGTTGGGGCTCGGGCTCAGCGTCGTGGTGGTATTCGGAGCCCTAGTCGGGCTGGTGGTCCTGGCCTTCTCAAAAACGGTGCGCGCCGATGTCCGACGTTTTCTCACCAGAAATTTCTATCGATCTAAGCACGACTACCGAGCCCAGTGGTTACAAGTCACGGAGGCCTTTGAGCAGGCGGCGAGTAAAGAGGCGATCATGGATCGCCTGTTGGATCTGCTCATCAAGACATTCCCCACCACATCCATGTCGATTTGGTCGTTTCGCGAGGCCGATCGCCGGTTTTGCCGAATCCGTTCGATGACGAATGAGAAGGAACCAATTCCCCTGGAGCTCTCCCATCCTGTGATCGCGCGGCTCCTGAAAGAGGATGAGCCTGTAGTGATAGAAGAGAGCTCAGATTCTGTGATAGGAACCGGGATGGCGCTCTGTTTCCCAATTCGCGCACAGGGGCAACTCACGGCCTTCATCGCCTTGGGGCGGCCACTCCACGGGGAAACCTATGGAACGGACGATTGCGACTTGCTCCGAGGAATTTCCCATCACGTCGGCGCCCTGCTCTCTCATGCAAGGTTGGCGGAAGATCGACAGGCGTCTGCGCAACTGGAAGCGCTCCATCGATTCTCGGTATTTTGTCTGCATGACCTGAAAAACTTAGCAGCAAGACTGTCGCTCGTGGCGCAGAATGCTGAACGTCATGGCCGTGACCCAGCCTTTCAGGAGTCGGCTATGAGGACGGTGACGGACACGGCGACGAAAATGACATCGCTCATGAGCAAACTGTCCCTCGCATCTCTGAAACCTGTTCTGATCGAAGCCCCGGAATCGGTGGACATACCCGCGCTGATCGAGGAGATTGTGGCTCCCATGAGGGGAGTGGAGAAGGTGCAGCTGCATGTGGCGGGAGCATCGGTTCAGCCCATCATTGCCGTGAGGGACCAGATGCATCAAGTGCTGCTCAATGTGATCCTCAATGCCAAACAAGCCATCGGCCAGGAGGGGGACATTTCGATCGGGATTGAGGAATCCGGCGGTTCCATCATGGTGACGGTTACGGATACAGGATGTGGCATTCCTTCGCCCATGCTGGAGTCGTTGTTTCAACCATCGCAATCGAGCCGACCCGGCGGTCTTGGCGTGGGACTCTATCAGTGCAAACAGATGGTGGAAGCGCACCGGGGGACGATCGAAATCCGGAGTCAGCAGGGACAAGGAACTCAGGTACGGATTGAACTTCCACAGGCTGGACTCAAGCGGGGCGGGCAGGGAAGTTCTGAGTTCTGGGTTCTGAGTTCTGAGTTAGAGGCGGAGCGAACATGAATACTCGTCCTGTCTTGCTGCTCGTAGATGACGATCCTGAGATTCGAGACCAAATGAAATGGGCCTTCGCCTCGGACTATGAGCTGCTGGAGGCGTCGGATCGCTCGTCGGCGCTTGCCCATGTCCGGCAGGCGATGCCGCGATTGGTCCTGCTCGATTTGGGATTGCCTCCCGATCCAGACGGGGCCTCAGAGGGATTGGCCATTCTGCAGGGAATCCTTGAAGTCAACCCAATGGCGAAGGTGATCGTCGTCACGGGCAATAGCGATCGTGCGAATGCCCTCGCTGCCATTGCAAGCGGCGCTTACGACTTTATCGAGAAACCCGTCCAGCTCGATGTGCTGAAGATCCTCCTGCAGCGTGCGACCTATCTTGCCAACGTGGAGCAGGAGAACCGCGCTCTGCTTGAACGGGCCGGACACAATGATCTCGAAGGGTTGGTCGGAAACAGTGCGCCGATGCAGGACGTATTCCGCATGATTCGCCGTGTCGGGCCGTCCGATGTGCCGGTATTGATTGCCGGCGAAAGTGGTACGGGAAAGGAGCTGGTGGCGCGTGCGATTCATCGTCAAAGCGCGCGAAAGAGCGAGCCCTTCATCGCGATCAACTGTGGAGCGATTCCGGAGACCCTTCTGGAGAGCGAACTGTTCGGGTACGAAAAAGGGGCTTTTACCGGGGCAACGCAGCAACGAAAGGGTCGCATCGAAAGTGCGCAGCGCGGGACGCTCTTCCTGGACGAAATCGGGGATATCCCGTTGGCGTTACAGGTGAAGTTACTGCGGTTTCTGCAAGATCACACGATACAACGGTTGGGCGCAAAAGAGACGCTTGCCATCGATGCGCGGATTCTGGCTGCGACGAACGTCGATCTTCAGAAGGC
>JANOJM010000423.1:0-3658 GCA_031418735.1 Nitrospiraceae bacterium
ATGGACATACAGGATTCCAGAATGTCGCGGGCCGAAACGGAAAGGTCGGCAGGGTGTTCAAAAAGGCCGTCCGGCAAGGCCGCAGCGAGCGAAGAGGCGAGGCGTACGCTTCGGTACGTTGAGCCTCTGAGCGATGCGAGAACGCCGCTGGCGGACTTTTTCAACACCCTGATAGGTGTGCAATGAATTCCTTCGAGATCAATATCAGCCGACTGGCACAGCGTGACCCAGCTCTGGCAGCGGCAATCAGGCAGAGTGGGGGAGGCGCGCTGGAGATCGTGCAGGCGCGCAATGGCATGATGTCGGCGCGCGCGAATGGGCGTTGGATTCACAGCGCCTACGACCCTATCAAGGAAGCGCAGGCTTGGGCCGAGGGCCAGATTCATCAGGAAGGGGAGAGGGTCGTAGTTTTCGGCGTAGGTTTGCTCTACCACGTCGAAGCCTTGTGCGCGCGCTTGCCTCGGGCCACGCCGATCATTCTCGTCGTTTCAGATCTGAGCGTTTTAGCCGATGCGGCAGCGGTTCGTACTTGGGGCGATTGGATCGATCGGGTCTCCTGGGCTTGGGGTGCCACAGAGGCGATCAGTGAACGGATCGCCAATGCCGGCCATCCGGTACGACTCGTCGCCTATGCCCCGGCGGCATCGTTACATGCGGACAGCCATCGCGCCATTGAAACGGTCTTGCAACGGAAGACGGCGGCCCAAGCAGGCGGACAGCTGCGCATCGCCGTTGTGGGGCCAATCTATGGAGGGTCGCTGCCCATTACCCGCTATGCGGTCAGCGCGCTTGAATCGCTCGGACATCACGTGCGCTGGCTCGATCATAGCGTCCATGCCACGAGCTATCACCAGCTGGAGCTGCTCAAGAATTCGCAACATCGGCTGGCCTTGCAGAGTAAATATGCGGAGATGTTGAGCCGGGTCACGATGGCTCAGTTGGCAGAAGATCCACCGGATCTGGTGTTGTCGCTGGCCCAGGCGCCGTTAATTCTACCGGCGCTGGAGCATCTCCGGCGCAAAAAATTTCTGACGGCGATGTGGTTTGTCGAAAACTACCGGCATCTGACCTATTGGCAGCAGTTGGCGGCGGGCTACGATTTCTGGTTCGTGATTCAGCAAGAGCCTTGCATCGCCGCGCTCAAACGGGCCGGCGCGAAGGACGTGGGCTACCTTCCCATGGCGGCAGATCCATCCCTGCACCGGCCCTTGGAATTGACCAGGGAAGAACGGGAAGAATACGGGTCGGATGTCTCGTTCGTCGGCGCAGGCTATGCCAACCGTCGTGAGATTTTCCCAAGACTCGTCGGGCGCGATTGGACATTCAAACTTTGGGGCAACGAATGGGATGGCGCGACCGACCTGACCTCCGTGCTTCAACGGAACGGCGCAAGGGTCGATACCGACACCTGCCAGAAAATATTCAACGCGAGCGCCGTGAACCTCAATCTACATTCTTGGGCCGGGACCGGACTCGATCCTGACGGGGATTTTGTGAATCCCCGCACCTTCGAACTGGCCGCCTGCGGCGCCTTTCAGCTTGCTGATCGCCGGTCGCTGATGCCGGATCTCTTCGCCGAGCATGAGATTGCCACCCTGTCGTCTCCCGACGCGCTTCCAATCGAAATCGCCCGCTGGCTTCGTGAACCGGAGCAGCGCGCTGCCATGGCAGCGCAAGCCCGTCAGCGCGTGCTTGCCGAACATACCTATGGACATCGTATGAAGGATCTACTGTCCAGGATCGGCCTCGCCAGTCCGGATCGTATCGGGCCGATTTTACGGGGAGATCGTCAGGCGGAAGCGCTAGCATCAGCAGCCACCGATTCGTTTCCCTCTTTAGCATCGACCCTACGAACGTTTCCCTCCACCCAACGGGTGGAGTTGAAGCAGATTGCGGCGCAGATCCGTTCACGCGGTCCTATGGGAACCCTGTCACGGGAAGATCTGATGCTGCTCATGTTGGATGAATATCGGTCCGAGACGAAAGATTTGGTGTGAGGGCTCAGGGATTCAGCCTGAACCCCGTTAGCCTATCCACCTGGCTGCTTCGACTGAATATGCCCAAACAAGTGCTCATCATCAACGTGACTCGCATGGGGGATCTGATTCAGACCGGTCCCCTGTTGTCCCGATTGCGGGAGGAATATCCGGATGTCGTGATCGATCTGGTTGTCGATCGCAGTTTCGTACCGACAGCGGCTCTCCTTACCGGACTTCGGCAGGTCATCAGTTGCAACTTCACTCGATTACTCGACGACTGCCGTACGCAATCCAAGAGCCTTGTGACGCTCATGAGCGAGATGACCGCTTGGGCTGCGCCGCTCAGAGCGACGGGATACGACCGCATCATCAATCTCACGTTCAATCGTCAGACCGGTTTGCTCGCGTCCTACATCGGCGCGCCGGACTTGCGGGGGATTATCGCAGGACCTGACGGAGGCCCCATCGTGCTGAATCCCTGGCTGTCCTATTTCACGGACCTGCATCGGCATCGACGTTTCAACCGGTTCAATCTGGTGGACCTCTATGCCATGGGAGGGAGCGGTCCCGGCTCCTTTTCGCCCTTGTCGGTCACAGTGCCGGCTGATGGCAGAGCCTGGGCCGACGGGTTTCTTCAATCTCCCGACCGGACCGTCCGTCAGTGGATTGCCGTACAGGCAGGAGCCAGCGATGTGATGAAAGCCTGGCGGCCGGAGTATTTTGGCCGGACGATGGCGTGCCTGAGCCGTCACCCGGACGTAGGATTTGTCATGATCGGCACGGCTGCCGAAGCGGAAGCCATCGAACTGGCCAAAGAGACCTATCGCGCCGGTGGGGGAGCTGCGCCGATGCTCGATGCCAGCGGCCGGACGACACTCAATCAACTCGTCGGCCTGCTCTCGCGCTGTCAACTGCTCCTCACCAACGACACGGGACCGATGCATCTCGCGGTCGGCGTCGGAACTTCGGTCATCGATCTATCAGTCGGCCATGTCGATCTCAATGAAACGGGCCCCTACGGGCCAGGTCATTGGGTGATTCAACCGGACCTTGCCTGTTCGCCTTGCGGGTTCGACCAGATCTGTTCCCATCATGCCTGTAAAGATCGACTGCTTCACGAAGAGGTTGCGAACCTCTGTCTCCATGCCATCGGACTTGCTCCGTTTCCCTCATGGAGCGCAGGGGTGCGCGTGTATCAATCCAACGCCGATGCCGATGGACTCGGCTCCTTCATCTTGCGCGCGGGACATGTCGAGTCAGACGCCGCATGGTATGCCGACTTTTGGAGGAGATTCTGGTACGAGGATTTCACCGGCAAGCCTAGTCGAGTGGCGCCGATCCTCGAAGTCGCGCCGGATCAAGAGCGTGCCCTGGCTTGGATGAAAGAAACGGTTCAGCCGTTGCGTCAGTTGGAACAGCACGCCCGGCATATCGCAGCGCTCACGAGGCGTCACCCGCTGCCGGTCTCAATACTACAACGGGAGCAGACGCTCCTCCGCCAAGAGAGAGAACAGCTTCTGCCTCGGATGATGGCCCATTCGGCCACTGGCCCTGCTACCGTTGCCATGATCAGAGACATCCATAACGACGATGTCGCCGGTCTGACGATGTTGGCCGATCGGCACGTGAAGGCCTACCGGCGTTGGCAGCAGCGCATCGCCAGAGCCGGATCGTTGTTG
>JANOJM010000424.1:0-3888 GCA_031418735.1 Nitrospiraceae bacterium
AGTAGGCTGCTGCGGGGAGCTTCATCGAACGTGAGAAGGAGTTGCCATGCCGAATCCGAAACATAAACATTCACGGGAACGCCGCGACAAGCGGCGCACGCAAAAGTTACGCATCACCCCTCCGGGCATGTCCGTCTGTCCACAGTGCCACGAGATCAAGCTGCCTCATTACACCTGCTTGAATTGCGGAACGTATAAGGGCAAGGCGGTTATCCAGGTCGAAGAATCCTAATCAGGTTCGTGACAGGGTCAGCGGCTGTGCTTGGTGGTTCCAGCGATCCTGGCGGGGTGACCGCTGTTTGCCTGTTGCGTCGATCGTTCTACTGCTCTAAACTCCTCCCCCATGTCGCGTGGTAACTGCTGATTTCATTTTCCGACCGCGCGATACGTCATCGTTCGATGAGTACTCAACTCTATGAAGATCGCGCTTGACGTCATGGGCGGTGACCATGGACCGGCCCCGGCTATTGAGGGGGCTCTCCAGGCCGCCCAGGAATGCGATGTCGAAGTGCTGTTGGTCGGTGACGAGGCGATCATTACCGCCGAATGTCGCCGTCTCGGTTGTTCGGACCCCCGCCTCTCTATCCGGCATGCCTCCCAAGTCGTTGAGATGCACGAGTCGCCAGCTTCTGTCGCCCGCAAGAAACGGAACTCCTCCATTTGGGTCGCTACTGAGCTGGTCAAGAGCGGTGAGGCGAGCGCTGTGGTCAGCCCTGGGAATACCGGCGCCAGCATGGTGGCATCGTTCTTTGTGCTCGGGCTGACGAAGGGTGTCGAGCGCCCGGCGATCGCGACAAGCCTGCCCACGTTGACCGGTACGGCGATCATGTTGGATGTGGGGGCTAATGTGGACTGTTCGGCTCAGCATTTGGCACAATTTGCCATCATGGGGAATGAATACGGCAAACATCTCTTCGGGAAGCCCAACCCACGTATCGGGCTGTTGAGCATCGGGGAGGAAGATGGTAAAGGAAATGAGGTGACCAAGGAGGCATTCAAGCTTCTCAAGGCCAGTCCGCTCAATTTCATCGGCAATATCGAGGGCCGCGATGTGTATAGCGGGAGCGCCGATGTGGTGGTGTGCGACGGCTTCATCGGGAACGTTGCGTTGAAAATTTCCGAGGGAGTGGCCGATACGATCAAGAAGTTGTTGGTCAAGGAAATTTCAGGGTCATTCTTAGGCCGCTTGGCCTATCCATTTATTGCCGGGCCGTTGCAAAACTTGAAGAAAAAAATCGATTACGCGGAGTTCGGGGGGGCGCCGCTTCTGGGCGTCAACGGGATTACCATGATCTGCCATGGCCGTTCGTCTGCCAAGGCAATCAAGAATGCCATTCGTCGGGCGAAGGGGTTGGCAGAGAGTCGTGTCGATGAGCTGATTCAGCGCGATATTGAAGAAATCTTCTCGCAAGCCAAGTCCACCGAGGATAAGCCGGCATGAAGGCCCGAATTATAGGGACTGGATCCTATGTGCCGACCAAGGTGCTGACCAACACCGACCTCGAACGGATGGTGGCGACCTCAGACGAATGGATCGTCGAACGGACCGGCATCCGAGAGCGGCATGTGGCTGGTCCCGGTGAAGCCTGCTCCGATCTGGCGGTGAAGGCAGCGGAACGGGCTCTGATCGCTGCTGGGGTGAGTGCGGCTGACCTTGACCTGATTCTGCTGGCCACCTGTACCGGTGACTATCCGCTCCCTGCCACTGCCTGTCTGATTCAACATCGACTGGGGGCGACTCGTGCGGCGGCGTGCGATTTATCGGCCGCCTGTTGCGGGTTCGTCTACGCGTTATCGGTGGCGGATGCCTATGTCAGAACTGGCATGCGTCATGTGTTGATTATCGGATCTGAAGTGATGTCGGCGATTACCGATTGGACCGATCGCAATACCTGTATTTTGTTTGGCGATGGGGCTGGGGCGGCAGTGATCAGCGCCAGTGAGAACGACAGGGGCATCCTATCGACGCATCTTCGTTCCGATGGCGCTCTTTGCGATTTGATTGCAGTGCCGGGGGGAGGATCGCGTTTACCTCCCTCTGAGAAGGTTGTGGCGGAACGGATGCAGTACATCAAGATGAAGGGGAATGAGACCTTCAAGGTGGCGGTTCGGACCTTGGAGGAAGTTGCACGGGAAACCTTGGCGGCGAATCATCTTCGTGTTGAGGATCTGGACCTCTACGTGCCGCACCAGGCGAATGTGCGTATTCTCAAAGCGGTGGCCGAGCGCCTCGGCCTCCCTCCGGAGAAAGTGATGCTGAACCTAGATCGGTATGGGAATACGTCAGCGGCCTCAATTCCCATTGCCTTGGATGAAGCCGTGCGGCAGGGGCGAATCAAAGACGGGAGTGTGGTGATGTTAGGGGCTTTCGGTGCCGGACTGACGTGGGCATCGGCTCTTATCAGGTGGTAGCAGGGGAAATGATCAGCGTTCAGATCAAAGAATTGGCTGATCGATGACGGCTCCGAACCAACTTTTCCCGTTGACATTCAAGGGAAATTCGACGATATCTAACGTCACGGGGATGGCGCAGTGCGCCTTCCCCTGCTTCGAATAATTCGATGATGAGGGTAAACAGTAGCCTCGTGCAATCACTCCAGTAGTATGGCGACTCTCCAATCAACAAGGTCATCCAGCATCGGGTTGGTCTTCCCCGGCCAGGGCTCTCAGTCAGTCGGGATGGGAAGAGCCTTGGTAGAGGCTGATCCGAGCATCAGGGCTCTGTACGAAGAGGCATCGTCGATACTGAGGTACGACATTGGCTCACTGTGTTTTGAGGGACCAGTAGAACGATTGAATCTCACGGAATATACTCAGCCGGCATTGCTAGTGAGCAGCATTGCCGCGCTCCAGGCGTTCAAGCCATTAGGCATCGCACCGATTGCGGTGGCGGGTCATAGCCTGGGTGAATACTCGGCCCTTGTCGCCGCTGGTGGAATGACCTATCCTGAAGCTGTGGGGATTGTACAGAAGCGAGGCCGGTATATGGCTGAAGCCGTGCCGCCTGGGACTGGGCTTGTCGCTGCGCTTCTTGGCCTCTCGGTTGACGTGGTGAAAGAGGTATGTCGAGAAGCTTCGTCTGTGGGAGTTGTGGCTGCGGCGAATTTCAATTCGCCAGGCCAGATTGTCATTGCCGGGGAAAAGGCCGCGGTGGAACGGGCGATTGAACTGGCAAAGGCCAAGGGATGTAAGAAAGCGATCCCTCTTCCCGTGAGTGTGCCGGTGCATACCCCATTGATGCAGAAGGCTGCCGATCGGCTGGCCGGAGATTTGGCGGCGATCACCTGGTCCGATCTCAAGACGCCATTGATCAATAATGCAGAAGCCAGAGCCATTACGAAGGCTGGTGATATCCAGGCATCGCTGGTGCGACAACTTCCTTCGTCGGTGCTCTGGGAAGATTCGGTGAAGGCCATGGCCGCGATGGGTGTGACGACGTTCGTCGAGGTTGGGCCTGGGGCGGTGTTGAGCGGCTTGATCAAACGGATTCTGCCGGACGCGGTGACCCTGAATGTTCATGATCCTAAGTCGCTTGAGGCGACCCGCGCTGCACTCAGCGCGTGAAGGGATATGAGGAGCGAGCGGATGTCACTTCATGGTAAAGTTGCGATTGTTACGGGAGCGGCGCAAGGGATCGGCCGGGCCATTGCCGAGTCATTGGCGCAAGCCGGGGCCGACATTGCGGTCGCCGATCTTGACCCGGTCCGGTCGAAGGATACGGTTGCCGCGGTGGAGCAGTTGGGGCGCAAGGCGCTGAACGTCAAAGTGAATGTCGCCGATGCCGCCGACACCAAAGCGATGGTCGATCAGGTGCTCAAGGCATGGGGGAAAGTCGATATTCTGGTGAACAATGCCGGGATTACGCGTGATGGGTTGCTGTTGCGGATG
>JANOJM010000425.1:0-5644 GCA_031418735.1 Nitrospiraceae bacterium
ATCACGCTCGGCCACATCCTGTGTGAACTCATCGAGGAACAGCTCCTTGGCAAAGCCTCCTGACCGACATCGGCCCCCCGTCACGACTCCAAGCCTGATCCCGCCGATCAATGTGACGGATCTCACGACCTATCCGCTCAAAAAACGGCACAGCAAGGTCCGCGTCTCCGACTTCGCCTCCCCCTGGCGTCGTGGAAACAGCTTCAGCCAGTTTTATCGTTCGCTGCCGGATATCCTTGGCGTCAAATCCTTGCGCTCGGTGGCCAAAGCCATCGTGAAGGCTCACCGTAAAGGCCGGCCCGTCATCGTAGGGCTTGGCGCCCACGTCATTAAAGTCGGATTGAGTCCGATTCTCACGGACCTCATGCAGCAAGGGATCGTGTCGGCTGTGGCCATGAACGGCGCCGGAATCATTCACGATTTTGAATTGGCCCTCATGGGACACACGTCGGAAGAAGTCGATGCGGAGATCGACGAGGGACGCTTCGGGATGGCGGAAGAAACCGGCCGTATGCTGAACGAGGCGATCGTCCGCGGGGCTCACGACCGCGAAGGGCTGGGCGAATCCATCGGCCACTACATCAACCGGCGCCAGGGACAGTTTCCCCATCGCGAGACGAGCATCCTGGCGACCGGAGCGAAGCTCGGTATTCCCGTGACCGTGCACGTCGCCATCGGGACCGACATTATCCATATGCATCCTGCCGCAGACGGAGCCGCCATTGGCGCAACCTCGCTGCTGGACTTTCGACGGCTTGCAGCTGTCGTGTCCGGGATGGAAGGGGGCGTGTACCTCAATCTCGGCTCTGCCGTTATTTTGCCGGAAGTCTTCCTCAAAACTGTGTCGCTCGCGCGCAATCTCGGTCATGACTTGACCAACATTACGACCGTGGACATGGACTTCATGGCTCACTACCGCCCCCTCACCAACGTGGTGCGGCGACCGACCCAGAAGGGTGGAAAAGGCTATTCCCTGATCGGCCACCACGAAATCATGGTGCCGTTGCTGGCCGCAGCGGTGTATGAAGAATTGGGGTGACCACGCAGCAACTGACCCCCATGTGGAGCGAACTGAATGGACGCTACTTCGCGGGCCTGCTGCCCCCGATTGAGCTCGTTTGGAGCCACCGGCTGACCTCTTCGGTCGGCCTGTTCGTGAGTCGTCGAGGCCCACGGCCACGGCTGGATCAGGACGGTCTTCGCCCACCGACCAAGCGCGAAATTCGCCTCTCTCTTCCGTTGCTCCAGCAAGCGATCCAACGAAGCGAGTATGGCGAGCAGGAAATCGTCAACACACTGGCCCATGAAATGATTCATCAATGGCAATTCGACATCCTGAAGCGGCGGCCGAATCATGGGCCGGACTTTCTCCGCAAGATGACCGAGATGAATCGGGACGGTACACTGGCCATCACCATCTACCATTCGTTACAGAAAGAAGTGCTCGCCCTCACGCGATTTTCCTGGTGCTGCCGGCAATGCGGACGAGTGTACCGGCGCCAACGGCGGACGATTGAGCCGCGGCGGCACCATTGCGGCATCTGCCGAGGGGCATTAGAGGAACTGAGCCCGTCACAGGTTAATGGTCATGTGTCATGCGAGGAAAATAGAGAGCCCTCATCCAGCACTCCAACGAATGGCTTTCCTCTCGCCTCGTGCCCCTCACCTCTCGCCTAGCTTCTCTGCGATTGACGGAATGACCTGTGACCTGTGACGATGTCCAATGACGCGCTGGTCTCGCCAGATCCTCTTCGGGGACGTCGATGCGATGTTCGCTTCAGCGGCTATCCTGGCTGAGCCAAGCCTGGCAGGCAAACCGGTGGCCGTCGGCGGATCATCCCCGCGAGGAATCATCGCGGCAGCGAGTTACGCGGCCCGGGCGTTCGGCGTTCATTCCGCCATGCCGACAGGCGAAGCCACACGTCTCTGCCCCCAGCTCATTCTGATTCCCCCCGACAGGCCGCTCTATCACCGGCTGCACGAACAGATGCAGGTCGTGACCGATCAATTATTCCCGCTCACCGAATGGAGCAGCATCGACGAATTCTATACCGACACGACGCAGCTCCAGACCCGCTATCCCAATCCCCACTCACTCGGACAACTCGCGAAGGATGCGCTATACGACGCGACGGGATTGCGCTGCACCATCGCCGTCGCAACAGGCAAGACCGTCGCTAAAATCGCCGCGGATAGTCACAAGCCTGATGGATTGGTGATGGTCCCGCCCGGTACGGAAGAAACATTCCTGGCGCTGCGACCGCTTCGCGCATTACCGGGGATCGGTCCCAAAACCGCCGCGCGTCTTGAACCTCTCGGGATCAAGACAATCGGCGAGCTGTTGGACCAACGTTGGGATCAACCCTTGCGCCACATCTTCGGTACGAGGCTCCACTGGGTTCGGGAGCTGGCGCGGGGAATCGATCACGAACCGGTGGTGGCGGATCGTGAATCCAAAAGCCTCAGCCATGAGACTACCTTCGAACACGATACGCAGGATCGCCCGTTTCTTGAACAAACCCTGCGCGGATTCCTCCGCGACCTGGCGCGGGATCTCCGGCAGGATGGGTTGGCCGCCGGATCCTGCACAGTGAAACTGAAAAATGCCCGTTTCGCCATCACAACCAAACAGCATCGCTTTCCGCACCCGCTGAACTACGATCCCGATATGTGGCCGACCGTCCAACAAGCGCTGCGGGAACTCATTCGACCAAGCACCGAGTACCGCTTAGCCGGACTCGCGCTCTCCTCCTTGACTCCTGCCCCGCCAGGGCTGTTCGACCAGAAACGGGCCAAAGCCATCCAAGCGATGGACGCGCTGATTACCAAGCATGGGTCGTCGGTGATTGGATTAGGCGGCGTGAGCCACGACGACCAGTGACGCTCTGCTCTTTCCATCCGAGCCCGCAGCCGGTATGATGGGGCCATGCCCACGAAGATCCTGACCAAGGAGCAACTCGCTCCACTCTTGCAACAAGCCCGCGCACAAAAAAAACGGATCGTCTTTACGAACGGCTGTTTCGACTTGATGCATGTCGGGCACACACGGTACCTCCAGGCCGCGAAAGATCTGGGCGATCTGCTGGTCGTGGGTGTCAATGGCGACGCGTCAGTCAGGAGTTTGAACAAGGCACCGGATCGGCCGATTGTCTCGGAAGTGCAGCGGGCAGAGGTGGTCGCTGCGCTCGGCTCTGTCGATTATGTGATCCTCTTCGATGAACCAGACCCCCACAGCCTGATCACCTCATTGCAGCCGGATGTCCTCGTCAAAGGCGGAGATTGGGCGGTGGAACGGATTATCGGCCGCGATATTGTGGAGGCGCGCGGCGGAGTCGTCCGTACCATTCCGTTGGTTCCAGGCGTTTCCACCACTTCACTCATTGAACGTATTCGTTCAACTACAACCTAAGCAGTCGCAGTGTCCGATACTACCAACACCCATACAGCAGCCCAATGGTTCATTCCTGTCGCCTCGGCACTGGCAAGCGAGACAGGTCGCCCCTCGGTCACCGGATTATGCGGGTCCGCCGCCGGACTCGCCCTCACCACGCTTCTCCATCCTCAGTCTGGGAAACTGGACAAACGATCATGGCTGATCGTCACCGCGTCGGACGAAGCGGCTGAACGCCTCTTCGACGATCTGCGCTTTTTCCACGATCTCATCGGTATCCCGACCGCTCCACTCGCCCTCTTCCCGAGATGGGAAACCCTCCCCTACGAGGGCAGCGCGCCCCATATCGGTCTGATCGCGCGCCGGATGAATGCGCTGCGTCACATTCAAACCGCGCCACAGACCTGCCTGGTTACCTCTATTGCAGCCCTGATGCAACGGCTCTTGCCAGTCCCCACCTTCATCGACACCACGCTGCAATTCAGGCTCCGCGGCACGATCGAACGAGAAGCCCTCACCGGAGGACTCTTACGTCTCGGCTACCGCCAGGTTTCAGTAGTGGAAATCCCGGGGGAGTTCAGTATTCGTGGCGGGATTGTGGATATTTTCTCGACGGCCTACGCTGACCCGCTGCGTGCCGAATTTCTCGGTGAAACCGTCGACTCCCTCCGCCTGTTCGACCCAGCCACGCAGAAGTCCACCGCGAAGCTGGATCACGCGATAATCCTTCCCGCACGGGAATATCTCCGCGCAGAGACTTCACCGGATGCTCTCGCTCTCATTCCAGTGGATGCCGAGTGGCGTGCGCCGGACCTCTATCCCCACATGGCCACCCTCTTCGATTATTTTGCCGAACAACCTCTGCTAGTCCTGGACCAGCCGGCTGCGTTGACAGGGGCCTGCGAAGACCTTTGGAGCAAGATCGACGACGGCTATCTCCGCCACGCCGATCGGGAAACGGTCGTGCCCTACCCGTCACCGGAACGGTTGTTTCTCTCCTGGCCAGAACTCATGGATCTCACGCAGGGTTGGCCTACGCTCGCGCTCGAGCCACTCATGGCGAGTGATATCTCCTGGAGTCCGGTCCAGGCTTTTCCCGCTCAGGCTCCTACCAGCGCAGGTCTTGGGGCTCGTGGTATGCCCTTCAGCCAGACCCTCGCCATCATGGATCGCCTGCGGGAAGCATGTCGCGTGCTGCTCGTCGCAAGAAGTCGAGGCCAGGTGGATCGCTTGCTGGCGCTCTTACGCGAACACGATGTGCCGGCGATGGAGTGGGCGACGGGAGCCTGGACTACTTTCGGTAAAACCAAAGCGCCGTTTTACGTCTTGCACGGCGATCTGTCCGCGGGATTTCTCGCTCCGGAACTGCGCCTGGCCGTGCTGACGGAAGAGGAACTGTTTGCCAAGGGCGCGCGCCACAAGCCACAGGCCAAGAGTAAAGCTGCGACCTTCCTCTCCTCGCTAGAAGATCTCAATGTGGGCGACTATGTCGTCCATGTCCAACATGGCATCGCCAAATATCGAGGCCTTAAACGCCTCTCGGTGCAAGACTTCGACAGCGATTATCTGATTCTTGAATTTGCCGGCAGCGATACGCTGTACGTTCCGCTGGAGAAGCTCGGCCATGTACAGCGGTATAGCGGAGCAGACGGCCATGCGCCGCGCCTGGAAAGACTGGGCGGAGCCAGTTGGGCCAAAACAACCGCAAGGGTGAAGCAAGACATCGAGGAAATGGCCCACGAGTTGGTGGACCTCTATGCCAACCGTGAGCTCGTCACGCGCCATGCGTATGGATTCGACAGCACGATGTATCACGAGTTCGAAGCGGCATTTGAGTATGAAGAAACGGCGGATCAACTCAAAGCAATCGAAGACATTGCCCACGACATGGAATCCAGCAAGCCGATGGACCGATTGGTCTGCGGTGACGTCGGGTACGGAAAAACGGAAGTGGCCATGCGGGCGGCCTTCAAGGCAGTGGAAGACAATCGCCAGGTCGCAGTGCTCGTGCCCACAACCCTGTTGGCCCACCAACATTACGACAACTTCTCGGAACGGTTCGCCCCATTCCCGGCCCGCGTGGCCCTGCTCTCTCGCTTCCAATCGCCGAAAGAGGCCAAAGCCATTCTCAAAGACGTGGCGTCCGGAAGCGTCGACGTGGTGATCGGCACGCACCGGCTCATCCAGAAGGATGTCGTGTTCCACAACCTGGGTCTCGTGATCATCGATGAGGAACAGTGGTTCGGCGTCAAA
>JANOJM010000426.1:0-6644 GCA_031418735.1 Nitrospiraceae bacterium
TGTTGCCTGTGCCGCCTCACTCCCTTCTTGGCCGGCGTCATGACACGAGTGAGCCGACTCGTTCCGATACAGATTTGGTCAGCCGCCGAAGTGTTCTCCTCGTCAACAATTGTTTCTCTAAGCAGAGAGAGAACTGTGTCATGTCCCGGCTTCGCGGTCAGCCCGCCTGATAGGACCAATAGATCGCGCGCCCTTGTCATCCCGACATACAAAAGCCGCCGCTGTTCCGCTTCTTCACGCGCTGCCATCTTCATCTCCACCAGCAGGGCTCCAAGGTTCGAGCGGCTTCCCAGCCGGAGACTATAACAGCGGCTCGACCAATCATGATGGATGGATGGCCCCTTGTGAGCATTCTTTGCCCCCTGGTGCAGACCGGGAAGAATGACCACAGGAAACTCCAATCCCTTGGCCTTATGGATGGTCAGCACGCGGATTGCCCCCAGTGATTCCTCAGCCAGGGCGCTTTCCGCCTCAACCGGTTGTTCCGATACTCTGGTCATCATTAAGTCAACGAACCCGGTCAAGGTGAGATGGGGGCGATCGGCCAATGCTTCGGCCATCTCCCGGATCTTCCGCAGATTGGCCACGCCTTGCTCGCCATGGAGCGATGCCGCCGCTAATTCCAGAATGGGTAATCGATCGAAGATGAGGTCGATGGCGTCCGGCACAGGCTTCAAAGGGGCGAGCCGATGCAGCTCAGCCAAATGCTCATAGAGCCGCCGCACCGTTTCTGCCTGCGGATGGCTCCATGCAGACAGCCATTCCCGTTGCTGATAGTTGAACCCCTCTCTTTGCTGAAGGGCCAACAGATCCCGATCCGTCATGCCGCCGAGGGGCGAGCGTAAGATTCCGACCAGCGCAATCCTGTCGTATGGATTGTCGATGACACGGAGCAGGTTGACCACATCGATGACTTCCTGCCGCCGATAAAAATGCTTTTCCCCATCCGTGATATAGGCAATGTCGTAGCGGCGAAGGGCATCGAGATAGACCTCTGTCTGGGTCAACTTTCTAAAAATCAGGGCAATATGTCCCGGCTGGAGCGGGCTTGTGTGCCGATCGCGATCCACGACCGTCGTCCCTGGGAGAAGCTCTTCCTTTAACCAACGTGCCAGCGCTTCCGCCTCTTCCCTGGTTGCAGCCTGAACATCGAACTCTTCGTCGCCCTCTTGCGGCGTCACGAGACGAAGCTGCACACCGGAGACGGAGACTTCAGGCTTTCGCTGCGGCCTGACTGCCAGCGGTTCATTGGCCGGCTGAATGTGTTCTGCCTGTTGAAAGAGCCGGTCGAAGACATTGTTGACGACGTCGAGCACGGCCCCGTCGCTACGAAAATTCGTCACCAGGGAATAGACCCGTCCCCCGGCAGCTCGAATTTTTTCCACCACTCGCTCGAAGGCTTCGATGTCGGCACGGCGAAAAGCATAGATCGATTGCTTCGGATCTCCCACAATAAATAATTTACCCGGCTCTAAGTCTACGTCCTGCCATGAGGTTTGATGGCTGCCCGCCCGTTCACCAAGGTACAGGATGATCTCGTACTGGACCGGATCTGTGTCCTGAAACTCATCGACCAGGATTGCCCGATAGGTTTGTTTGATCCTGGCACGGACTGCCTGGTGATCGCGTAAGAGGGTTTTGGCTCGGGCTAGCAATCCATCGAAGGCAATCCACCCGGAGGTATGAAACCTATGCTGGACCTGATCGAGGAAGGGTCGCACAAGCGTCACGACTTCTTGAAAGTAGGACTGGTCAACTGTGAGGAGTTGTTGGGCCAGCCCGATGATCGAGGCCGCCTCCTGGAATGCAGCCTCATCCCATCCTGCAGGCGCCTTTCCCAGATCCTTCTCCAAGGTTACCCGTTCATCCTCTGTGAGATGCACGAGCCCCGGTACCCCCTGTTCCAACAGGAGTGTCATCGATTGCACTGCGGCAGCGAGCATCTGTTCTGCCTTACGCCGTTTGGGTCGATCCTGCACGGCAAGCAGAGCAGCGGCTCGGCCATGCATGACAACGATCCAGTCTCGCAAGGGGCCCTCAAGGGGAACGGATCGGCACTGACGCTCCAGCTCATCAAGCTCCACAAAATCCCCGGCGAGCGCCTCGGTAAACTGCCGAAGATCGTCGAGAGTGGTCCCTGCCAGGACTCGACGCCAACGGTCATGCTGTGATCCGGCTGATCCGAGTTCGTCGTCCAACCAACGATCCCAATATAAAGCAAATAATTCCTTAAAATTTGACCCATCATCCTCTTGAAATAATGGATCAATCTCTGACTCCACTGGATGGAGCCGCAAGAGGTGTGCGGCAAAACTATGCAGCGTGCCGATCTGGGCTTTTTCAATCTGCTCAAGCGCAGCCCTGGCCCGTTCGCTGACCTGTTCAGCTGAAAGATGATAGCGAGTCCGGAAGATGGAGATCAGCTCATCGGCCTGCTCGGCCAGACGAAGGAGCTGCTCGCGCAGCCGCTTCTTCATTTCAGTCGCAGCCTTATTGGTGAAGGTGAGGGCCACGATCTCTGTGATGGCCAAGGGGTTTGGTTCTCTCACAAGCAGGTTGAGGATGCGATTGACAAGAATCGTGGTCTTGCCGGTCCCGGCTCCCGCCTTCACCACGACATTGCGGTCCCATGTAGTCTCCGCCCGGAGCCGATCCTGAGAATCCGAGAGTGTCAGGAGATCACTCATCGCCGACCTTCTGCTTTCTCAACTTGCGTAAGTCACGGGCCTGAGACGATTGGTGCGAACGCCACCCAACCATATCGTCATGGCGGCGGCAGGCGCCGGAAAATTCGCAGTAGTCGCAATAGCCATCGGGAAGAATAAAAAACTCTCTCTTCGCGATGCCATCAACTAATGCAGAGAGCGTCTGCCGGATCATGTCGCCGGTATGGCCGGTCCAAAGGCCCGAATCGAACGTTGAACGAGAGAGCGGTTGCTTCCACTGTGGAGCCAGAAAGAGCAATTGGACTTCGGTGACTGCGGGAAGCGATGGCAGGGCCATACGGGCATAGAGCGGCGGTTGCAGTCGCAATCCGCGCACAGCCGACAAGGCCAGGTTGCGGTCCACGGCGCTGATCTCATTACCCTGCTTAAATTTATAGTCCACGATACGGACCGCTGCGGGATCAGCCCGGTAATCGACACGGTCCAGAGTGCCATGAATCTTCAGGGAGCCGGACAACGAATCAGACTCCAGTGGGACAACGCCTTGGACGGATGCTTCAAAGGCGACAGGGCGGAATCCGGTTGCGAGATACTCCACCTGATCCGATGAGACGGCAGCGGTCACCAACTCAGTCACCTGTTCACTCGCCAGCATCCAGAGCAGGGCATGCCCTGTTCCCTGACTTGCCGCATGGGTGGCAAAGGTCTCGGTCACTGCCTCTTGCACCGTAGATCGCACCGTAGCCTCGGCCAGCGAGCTATCTGGCCATTGAAGCAACAGCAACCGTTCATAGCTCAATCGAAGCGATGCATGAATAAGAGTTCCGATCGTTAAGGGAGCCAGGTGGTCCTGCTGAAGCCGTCGCACCGGCTCCAATCGAAGAACTTTTTCAGCGAAGTACTGAAAGGGACAGGTCGCATACCGTTCCAATGCGGTAGGTGAGAAACTCCGATCGGTGACAGCCGGTGACTCAGACGCCTCTTTGCCGATCATGCCGTCGAAGGGGCCCAGTCCAGGGGATTCTCTTTCAATAGTTTTCAATGTTACGAGCCCCTGTTCAAGGAGGGGCCGGTCTCGCCCTATTGCATCGAACACCGGGAGCGCATCGTGCCCCTGGAGCAGGCAGCCCAAGGCCAACTCCTCGGCTGGTAACAGGTCTTGAATAGAGGGTTGTTTGCTGATCCGTTGAGTCAGCCGTCGAGAGACTACCTCTTCCGGCTTTCCAACGAATCGTGGATCGCACATCGCGATCGCGACAAAACCAGACGGCGCCATGACCCGCCCTGTTTCGTCGGCTCGCTGGTACGAGAGATACAGCCGATTGGTTGCCGACCGGCTGAGGAGCTCAAACAAGAGCCGCTCTTCTTCATGTCCTGCTAATTTCTCATCGATCTTGTAGCCCAGGGTCGATTCCAGCACGCTTCGTTGCCGGTCACGCAGAAAGGGGTCTTCCCGCACGTATCGTGGGAAAACCTTTTCGTTCATGCCAAGCACAAAGAGCGCACGAAATGTCCTACCGCGAGCCGTCATGACATCCAACACTTGAACACCCTGGTGCCGTTCCGCTTCGATGGGAATGCTCGTTTCATCCAACACCCGCTGAAACAATTGGACCCACTCCTCCCAAGAGAGGTCTCCTCCGAGCGGGTCCAATTCCAGCAGTCGGTCCAGAGCAGATCGGATCAGCAAGCCGACCTCAGTGAGAGTTGTCGGCTCGGATGGCTCGGCTGATGTCTCGTCGAATAGGTCCGGCACGTGGATATGGGATTTCACCAGGGCGAGAAATGCCTCGGTTAAGGTTCCAACCGATCCTTGAGCTGGAAAAGCCCGACAATCATGGATCAGTTGCGACACGATGTCCCACAAGTATGCGAGCTGAATCGCCTCGAATGTTCCACCCCTTGTCACATCGTCTTCGTCAGATCCTGCCTCGGCATCGCGTAGAATCGACACACTGGCCGGCGATCCCAAACGCGTCCATTCCACCTCCCCCTTCGTAATACCCAAGGTGTAGACCAGAGAACGCCAGATATCGGGCCGGAGATTCGTGCTGGAGGAGTCAGCGTTCAGTGAGGGGCGATAAAAGGGAGATGTAATCACATCCAGCATGGCCGCGCGATCGAAGTCGTTCACTGGGAGCGATGCCAGGCGCAAGAGAGCTTTGACCAATGGTTCGCGCGCCAGCGGCTTCCCAGCCGTTGACGTGAAGGGCACCAGATGACGATCAAATACCGACTGGAGCCGAGCCTGATAGGGCTCCAGCGTACGAGCCACCACTCCGATCTCATCGAAACGATAGCCGTTCACCTCGGTCAAGGTCAGGATTTCACGACAGACCGTCGCCAATTCCTCCTCAACCCCGATCACGTTTGTCACGGAGAGTTCGACCAATTCCGATGTTGCGATTCGGTCCCCTTCCCCACTCCGATCCTCATGACTGTCTGCCAACGGAAGAAGATGGCGCTCGAAAAACTGGCGGGCAAAGCGAAAGGCCGGACGGTCTTGCAATGGAAAATACAACGTGGTCGGCACAACGCGCGTGACCGATTGGAAGAATGACAGCTGGACCTGCGAGAGATCATAGAAGCCATAGTAGAACAGGCCCTGCAGCCCCTTAAGAAACGAGGAACCTGAGAGATCCAGGCCAAGTGAGGTAGCCAGGTCATCCGGAGAACCGACGCCGAGCGACCGGCTGGCCTCCTTGATGGCCGCATGCAGCGTGAATATGGAATGGAGCCAGACTTGGTCTTCTTCCTCAAACACTCCTTCCACGAGGGCCTTCAGCGCCGTCGCCGGCGCGACCACCGCATCTTTCAAATCGCGCATCGTCGCCCAGAGACCTTTCCAGGTCCCTGGTGAGGAAGGCAGCCGCGTGAGGGGTTCAAGCCCTGGAAGCTTGCGCCGAACCACCTGCCGTACCAATTGCTCGCAGAAGAAATCGTCGACCAGTTGCAGTGGCGGTTCCACTCCGGTCCCAGAAACCGGCGTGAGATCATCACGCAGGCGGAGGGCCAGCTGGTGGAACGTTAGAAAGTGTATGTTGAGAAATGCGCGCGGCTCGTGGCGGGTGAGTACTTCTTTGAGCTGCTCGACCAGAGAGGCCGAAGGGACAATGACGGCGAGCGAAGCAAAGGGATTGCCGGTCTTAGAGGAGCGAATGTCCTCGACCAGGGCACGATCGAGAACAGGATGAAAAGGCCCGGTGACAATGCGAAGCATCTAATACCGAATGTTGAATGCGAAATGTTGAATGTTTAATGACAGACAATTCATCATTTAACATTTACAATTCAACATTGCAGAGCCTAACCGGTTTCCGGCCCCATATGCTCACCGTTACAATCCATACAGCCCCAGTCACCATCGATAAATCCCATCGGGTCGCCGCACATGGGGCACTCGGGCGGAGGTCCCTTGTCGAGGACAGGGAGCACGGGTAACTCAAAATCGTCGTCGTCGTCATCGACCATGGAACGGTCCTTCCCCTATTCGCGCGGTTTCATCTTGAGTAATAAGGCCTTGTCGGCACTTTCCCGGCTCGGCACACCGACGAACGTCAGCCGTCCATCGATAATCGTGGCAGGCACAGCTCTGACCGCATGCCGATCGGCAAGGCTTCGTCCATCCTCTGTGGTGATATCAACCTCGCGATAGCTGAAGCTATATTTCACTCGCAACTGTTTCCACAGACTCTTTGCCGAGGGGCAGGCCCCGCAGCTTGGTGAGACTAACAGTAAAATGTTCGGCACTAGTTTCCTCCAATAGTCCCACGATCTTAACATCCGGTCTGAGAGGGCGGCAAGCGAAGGCGCGGGGGAGCCAATGGACCATCGATGGTCTGTAGATAGCAAGTTAACTTGTCCGGTGTATGTAGCTCATGATCTGTCCGGTTCTTCTCTTCGAGTCTTTCAGCCGCGCGCCGACATTGTGTCGCGCACCGTGGCCCTAGGATCGACGATCGGTGGAACGCTTGACCG
>JANOJM010000427.1:0-3528 GCA_031418735.1 Nitrospiraceae bacterium
ACATAGTTTGTCCTCAGGGGCTAGTGCGGATTCACGCCGGCAGGAGCAGCATCCTCAATGATCGTAAACCGCATAGTGCCCACTTGATTGGCCGCATGAAAGGACTGTTGCCCGAGCGGCGTGATGAATAGTTTCACCAGATACGTCCCGACATTCCAGGCCTCTCCGGGCTTCTTGAGTTCCAGAAACCCATAGCGTTCATGCCCCGGCACTTCCAAGGTGTCTTTGCCGAGCGGTACGGATGAGAGGATTCCCTTCTCTCCTTCCTGAAACCATTGTGCGCTGAACTGGGCAGGATCTTCCAGGGGAGCTGACTCGAACACAATATAGATTGCGGGAATATTTCGGTGAAACACCGATCCCGGTTCGACGGGCTTCAGCCGAGGATCTTGCGTGTACCAGCCTTTCCGTCCGAACGTATCCCATTCTGTTTCATATCCTTTGGCCATCTTGATCCAGGTAAACAGGGATTGCGGGATATCTTTCTTCTGTTCGTCGAACGACGGGCTTTGCGTGGGATCGATCTCGGTTGTCGCTTGCTCCTTCGGCGCAAACGGATCCCGCGCTTCCACTGTCTGCCAGGCGCAAACCATGACGCTCAGGCAGGCAAGTACGCTCGCTAAGAGCCGCGTTCCTTTCATTCTGGCTTCCGTCATTAGCCCCACCATGATCCGTTACTTGTCCCGTTATGGTAACGAGAGATCTGCAAGTGGTCAACCATCGATTGTCCAAGAGGCGCATCTCGGTACGCTCTGGGTCCCTGTCTATGCTACTCTCGATCAGAGATTCCTCTCAGGAAAGGATTCTGTGCATCCCATGTTCCCCGGACGTTCGGACGAGACTGTGCCAAGCAATTCTCAGGCGCAGAGCGCCAACGAGCAAGGTCTTCGCTACGGCCTCAGAGATGGCGCTTGCCAGGCCGTCACGCAAGGAAGCGGGGAACAATATCTCTCGGCCTTTGCTCTGCTCCTGCAGGCAAGCCCGTTTCAATTGAGTGTGTTGTCGGCTTTGCCCCAACTCATCGGGACGGGAGCCCAACTCGCCTCCGTGAAGTTATTACAGTGGTTCCCCGATCGCAAAGCCCTCATTTTTTCCGGTACCGTCGGGCAAGCATTCGTCTGGATTCCCATCGTGCTCCTACCGTTGTTGTTTCCGCAGTGGGGGCCTTGGCTCGTCGTAGGCGGCGCCGCCGCCTATTTTGCTTGCGCTCACTTCACCGCGCCGGCTTGGAATAGCCTGATTGCAGATTGGATCGACCAGCATGAACGGGGGGCCTATTTCGCCCGCCGAGCCCAAATTGTCGCTGGCCTCAGTTTCTTTGCGCTTTTTGGAGCCGGTTGGGTGTTGAGCCTCTGGCAAGATTCCAGCGCTGCTTGGTGGGGATTCGTGCTGATCTTTGCCTTGGCCGGAAGCGTTCGCATCCTCTCGGCCGTAGCCTTGTCACCCGTTCAAGATCTACATCCGACCGCCCAGCAGGAGGCGCAGCAAGGATTTCGCGTCTTCTTTCGTCAGAGCGCAACGAAGGATTTCCGCCGCTTCCTGCTCTTCTCAGGCCTGATGCATGCGTCTGTGTTGATCGCCGGCCCATTTTTCGTCCTGTACATGCTACAGGATCTTCACCTGTCATATCTCGGCTACGGAGGATGGTTGGCCACCGGCCTTCTAGGCCAACTTCTTACCCTGCAGGCCTGGGGTCAATTCGGAGATCGTTTTGGAAATAAAGCATTGTTGTCCATTACCGGATTCACGGTGCCATTTTTGCCGATGCTCTACCTTGTGAGCACGAATCTAGGCTTTCTGTTGGCAGTTAATTTTCTAGGCGGCGTCATTTGGGCCGGTTTGGCCTTGGGGCTGCAAAACTATGTGTTCGATTCGGTCAGACCGGAGGAACGAGCGAAAGCCATTGCGCTGTATAGTACAGTCAACGCCGTAGGATGGTCGGTGGGAGCCTTGCTTGGTAGCTGGTTGGTTGAGCATCTTCCCACCCGAATCGAGTGGGGAGGGGTTGTTCTCCACCCTATCTCCAATTTGCCGTTTGTCTTTTTTCTCTCAGGCCTGTTGCGGCTATTGGTCTCGTCCAGCCTTCTTGGAACCTTCCATGAAGCGCGCCAAGTGGCGAGCGTCCCGCGCCAACAACTTCTCTGGGAGTTGCCGCTCGTGAAACCAGTTGCCCAGTTTGTGGGCTGGGCCTTACCCAAATCGAATCGATAGAATGCCGGATTCACTATCGTGGCACCGGCGGCTGGGCGGCTCGTTCCTGTTCCTCTTGTTTGAGCTTCTCGAAGGCCCGGTCTGCATGGCTGCGCACTTGGTCCGGAGTCGGCTGTGGAAGGGGCTTGGATTGATCGCTGGCGCAAGCTGCGATCAGCGAGAAGACGAACAGACCTGCGACCATGGCGATCCCACGTTGCTGCATGTGGCTTCGTCGATGACTCATTCGCATCTTCTGATCTCCATAGGGTTAATCAAAGGCCCGGTGTAAATCATAGACCGTCTGCATAATGCCACGGTCTAATGCCTCGCTGCTCCATCGGTGGTAGTCGATGTTGTCTGAAAGTGACCAACCGAATCCCTCGGCCTCATCTGCACGCGATGTCACAACATTGTGATAAACAACTTCCCCGCTTTCTACTCGAATGATTTTGCTTGTGATGGTCACAGACGGAAGATCGCGATGCGCTCGCGCGAAGAACCGGTCGCGTACCGTTGGTCCTTCGATTCGATAGATCAACACGCTGTCTACGCCCAACATCTGTCCGATTCGGACGGCACTGTCTTCAGCAACAAGCCCCCCGATCTGAAGTCGCTGCTCCGAGACGATGGCCGGCATATGGGAACGATCGATGATCCTCAGGTTTGGGCGAAATGTCTTGAGTTGGAATGCCGCCCCTTCCAAGCGGCCATAAGCGTTGGACCAATCAGGGTGTGCCCCACGTGGATACAGCACCGCCACACGCTGGACGTCGGCAGGTATCGGTAACACCAGAGGTGTGGGGTGAAAACTGAATGTTGGCGGCATTTGCTTGGTGGCGTTTACACAACTCGCTGCGAGAGCCGCCACCGTGAGGACTATCATCAACTGGACCACTGAGCCTCGCTTTGCCATGGCCGGCCTCCCAACATTCCCCCAGGCTTGTTTCGATCCGCAACCTGACCTTGGCTGTATCATACTCTACGCTTGGCACGAAAACCACGACTGGAAGACCACCGTACGAGTGATGGCCACGCATTGACTGGCATTCAATGAAGGGGTATTCTCCACCCCAGCCACGCTCTCTCACCCACGAGATTTCGATGTCGCTGCACGACCGTCTGACAGAAGATCTCAAGCTCGCCATGAAGGCTCGCGACCAGTTGCGGATGGACGTCATTCGCATGATCAAGGCTGCCGTGATGAATAGGGAACTGGAGGTCAAGAAGGATCTCGACGATGTCGAAATGAGCCGCGTGATGACGACCATGATCAAGCAGCGACGGGAATCGGTTGAACAGTTTGAAAAAGGTAACCGAGCAGAACTCGCAGCAAAA